>NZ_LSKN01000039.1:0-56856 GCF_001557075.1 Methylobacterium sp. CCH7-A2 | reverse complement strand
CCGAAGATCGACCGACAGCGCTCTCGACATGCCTGCCGGCCTCCATCCGGCAGACCGTGTGAATCACTTCACCCTTGATTAGGGAATCCCTCCCGATTCAATCAGGTCGGGTTCCGCTCTAGCGCGCTAGCCCTCATCGACAACTCTTTCAAATTATGGGGTGCAAAGTGCTAGATCAATCTCTGTTTTGGGGTGCAACGCGACCCTCTTTTGAGATAAAGCCGTGACCGAAAATCAATGACTTAGCCGGTCGACGATGGTTCCCTTATGGGGTGCGGCACACGCGCGCCTCGTCTCAGCCGCGCGTCGTGCCCCTCAGCCCGAGCAGAGCCAGTCCCAGCAGGCCCAGCGAAGTGATCGCGTTCCAGCCCGCCAGCGACAGCCCGAGCCAGCGCCACGCGGCTTCCGTGCAGGCGACCACCCGCGTGGTCTGAAGCTGCTTCATGAAATCCTGCACGCCCGCAGCCGCCGGCGCAGCCGCCCCGCCGCAATCATTGGGACCGGCGAACCAGCCCCATTCGACGCCGGCATGATACACGCCGAGGCCGGTGCTCCAGACCATCAGCCCCGCGAGCGCGAGCAGCACGAGCCATTGCAGCCGCGGCGAGCGCGCCAGCACCAGCCCGGCGGCCGCCAGCCCCATCGCCGCATAATGCGGCAGGCGCTGCTCGAGGCAGAGCTTGCAGGGCCTGAGGCCCACCACGATCTCGAAGAACCAGGCGCCAGCGATCAGCGCAAGGCAGCCCAATCCGACCAGGGCGATGACGCGGGAAGGGCCCAGCGCAGAGCGCTGCCGATTCAGCGGGATGGACGTCATGGCCGAGGCCCTCAGCAGGACAGAAGCTGGCCGGACCCTGCGACAAGCTTGAGGCCGAAATACAGCAGGATCGCCGCGCCGGCAGCCAGTACGGCCATCACTTTCAGCCGACGCTCGATGAAATGGCGGATCGCCGGGCCGTAGCGTCGCAGCAGGAAGGCCAGCGCGAAGAAGCGCAGCCCACGCGCCAGCACGCAGGAGACCACAAAGAAGCCGAGTCCGATCTGGACGGCACCGGCCAGGATGGTGACGACCTTGATCGGCGGCAGATGCGCCAGCCCCGAGGTCGCCAGCAGGATCAGCGTGGTATCGGGCCCGGCGCAGGCGCGCAGGCTCTCGAACGCGGCGAGCTTGCCGTAGAAGGCCAATACCGGCCGCGCCACCGCCTCGAAGACATAATAGCCGAGTGCATAGCCGGCGATGCCGCCCAGCGTCGAGAACACGGTCGCGATCAGCGCCAGCCGATAGGCCCGCAACGGCCGCGCCATCGCCATGGGCACGAACAGCACATCGGCCGGAATCAGGAAGACCGAGCTTTCGACGAAGGCGACGACGGCAAGCCAGATTTCGGCCCGCGGCCGCGCCGCCAGCGACATCGTCCAGGCATAAAGCCGCCCGATGGGGCCGCCGCGCGCGGTTTCGCCGGCGGGAGCGGAAGCAGGGCTGGACATGAACGACATTCCGGGATCGGCACGCGGGCTGGCCATGCCGTCTAGACCTCGGCTGGGCCCGCGTCCATCCGGACAGAGGGGTTTTCGGCGTTGCCCGTCCGATTGACCGGCGGCGGTCGATCGCTATAGTCCGCCCCGCCCGCAAGGGGCCCCTGTGGCGGAATTGGTAGACGCGCTCGACTCAAAATCGAGTTCCGCAAGGAGTGCTGGTTCGATCCCGGCCAGGGGCACCATTCGAGTGTTGGGCTCGGTCCGGCAGTCCAGTCAGCCCCAACCCTCGGAATCATCCTCGTGGCGGGCTTCCCATTTCTCGATCGCCTCGACGAGGCCGATCAGTTCGGCCTCCTCCGGTGTTCCGGGTGCCGGGTGGCCCAGTTCCTCGACCCGTTCGAGGGCGCGCTCATAATCATCGGCGCAGCGCACGATCGCCTTGCGTTCAAGGATCATCCTGACCTCCCTGGCTGAAGGCGGGGTGGTTGCGGGTCTCATAGGCGAGCATCGCCGCGCTGATCGCGAGGAACTCGTCCTGTGCGGCCCCCTCGGTCGGAGCGTTGCCCAGAGCGGCGAGCCGGGCAAGTGCGGCATCGCAGTCGTCGCTGGTCTCGATGGTCATGGTGTCCGTCCGCCTTTGGTCTCCTGAAAACCGTTCTTGGACAGGATCGTTCCCGCCCCCCGGCTCAGCGCATCAGCCCGGCCGCCCGCAGCGCCTCCTCGATGATCCGACCGGGCCCCGCAGCGGCCTCGCCCGCCGCCGACCGCTCCGGGCCCGGTCGCGTCGCAGTGCCTGAGACGGGATCACCGATGCCCCAGAAGGCCGCGATGTGGCGCGTCGAGGAAATGCCTGCCTGCAGCATATGCGGCCCCGGCACGCCGATCCCGTCGCCGGCATCGATCGGTGTGCCATGACCCATCCCGGCAAGGGCGAAGGCCTCGATCCGGGCGACGCCGCCCCCGTCACGCCAGACCCGGCGGCGATGCGGTCCGATGGACAGGATCTCGGATGGGCCCTCGGCCAGGCCGTGCAGCCCACGCCATTGCGACAGGACGGCCTCGCCCGCGGCCGGCACCACGACATGATCCTGCTGGCCATGCCAGACCGAGAGCCGGGGCCAGGGGCCGCCATGGGGCGAGGCCGCCCGCACAGCCCGCAGCAGCGCGTCCTCACCGGGAAGACCCTGACCACGCATTCGCTCCAGCGCTTCCGGCACGGTGGAAGCGCTGCCATAAGGCAGCCCGGCGATCACCGCGCCGCCGGCGAAGAACTCCGGATAGGTCGCCAGCATGACCGCAGCCATCGCCCCGCCCGCGGACAGGCCGGTGACGAAGACGCGGCGGCGATCGAGACCGTAGCCGGTGAGCGTGCCGGCGATCATCTCGGCAATGGACGATGCCTCCCCCGCATCGCGGCGGATGTCGCCGAGCTCGAACCAGTTGAAACAGAGATTGGCGTTGTTGCTGCGCTGCTGCTCGGGAAAGAGCAGCGCGAACCCATGCCGGTCCGCCAGCCGCGACCAGCCGGAGCCGAGATCATAGGCGGCGGCGCTCTGCGTGCAGCCATGCAGCACGACCACCAGCGGCGCTCCGGGTTTCAGCCCCTCGGGCCGGTAGCGATAGGCCCGTAGCGCACCCCGGTTGGCGCCGAACCCGGCCCATTCGATCAGACGGGATGGCTGCGCAGCGCCGGGTCCCGGACCGCGCGTGGCGGCGAGGCGGGCAATGGTGTCGGACAGTCGGGGCATGATGCGCTCCTGCGCCGGCCGCGACGACATGACGACGGCCCTGATCCTCAACGCGACCATAGCGGTTTATGTTGCGTTGCAACATACCCGGTCAGCGATGCGCCCGCGGGATTGCCGCGCATTGGCCGATCGCGGAGAGTGAAGCGGTGGCCACCGGACAACGACCCGCCTTGCGCATCCTTCTGATCAATCCCAACACCACCGCCGAGGTGACGGCGCTGATGGCGCGCCTGCTCGAGCCGCAACTGCCGCCGGGCGTGACGCTGAAGCCCGTCACTGGCCGCTTCGGGGCGCGCTACATCGCCAGCCGCAGCGCCGCCGCGATTGCCGGACATGCCGCGCTCGATGCCTTCGCCGAACATGGCGGCGATTGCGACGCGGTCTATCTCGCCTGTTTCGGCGACCCCGGGCTGCTGGCCCTGAAGGAGCTCGCCTCTGTGCCGGTGATCGGCATGGCCGAGGCCAGCTGCCTCGAAGCCGCGGCGCGGTCCGGGCGCTTCGCCATCGTCACAGGGGGCGAACGCTGGGGCCCGATGCTGCAGGAATTCGTCGGCACGCTCGGGTTGGGAGATCGGCTCGCCGGCATCGAGACCGTCGCCCCGACGGGTGCCGAGATCGCGCGCGATCCGGACGGTGCGGTCGAGCTGCTCGCTCAGGCCTGCAGGGACGTGGCCGCGCGAACCGGCGCGGCCACCGTCATTCTCGGCGGAGCCGGTCTCGCCGGGCTCGCGGCGCGGATCCGCCCGCGGGTCGAGGTCGAGGTGATCTGCTCGGTCGAGGCCGGGCTTTCGGCCGTGCTCGCCGCCCTGACGACACGGCCGCCCAAGCCGCCGCAGGGCGACCTCGCCTTTCCCGCGGGGATCGCCAGCATCGGCCTCGGCGAGAGCCTCGCGGCCCGTCTCGCCGCGCCGTCGCTGGCCGGTCGCCCCTGAACCGGGCGGGCGGCCTCAGCCCTTCCGGCCGAGCGACACGCCGTTCTCGGCGGCGATGAAGTCCGACAGCATCGGCACGTAATCGTCGCTCTTCCCCGCGGCGACCGCACGGGCGAAGCTGTTCTTGACGGCATTGCCGATCGGGTTCGGCACGCCTGCTGCGTTCGCCACGCTCTCTAGATAGCGCACATCCTTCAGCGCGTTGACGAGCGTGAATTTGTGCGCGTCGCGGTCCCGCTCCAGCACATATTGCATGAAGGTCTGGTAGAAGCCGCAATCCATCCGGCTGCCGCGCAGAACGCTGTCGAAGGTCTGCGGCGTGATGCCGATCTTCGAGGCCAGCGTCAGCGCCTCGGCATAGATCGCCGCATAGCCCATCGAGAGGAAGTTGTTCAGAAGCTTCATCTTGTGGCCATCGCCGACCGGGCCGAGATGCACCACCTTCGCCGCCCAGGCCTCGATCGCCGGCTTGATCCGCGCGAACACCTCAGGCGTCGTCCCGACCATCGCCGAGAGCTGACCGAGCGCGGCCTGGGCCGGCGTCCCGCCGAGCGGCGCATCGGCCAGATGCAGGCCCTTGGCCTCGAGTTCCGCAGCGATCCGCACTGTCACCGTCGGGTCGGAGGTCGAGCAGTCGACGACGACCGTGCCCGGTGCGGCACCTGCGACGATACCGTCCGGCCCGTTCACCACGGCCTCGACCTGCGCCGAACCCGTCACGCACAGGAAGATGATGGTGGCGTTCTGGGCGAGCTCCCGAGGGGTCTTGGCTTCCCTGGCGCCGCCGGCCACGAGTGTCTCGACCGGCTTGCGGTTGCGATGCCCCATGACGGTGAGGGGAAAGCCCTTGTTGAGAAGGCTCTGGGCCATGCCCTGCCCCATCAACCCGACGCCGATGAAGCCGACTGATTCTTTGGTTGCACTCATCTTCAATTTCTCCAGTTTATATGAGAATGACGGATCGACGTGACGGAACGCCCGACCCCGAACCGGTCGCAAGCTCGTGTTTCCGACGCCGGAGAAGAGCGTCATGACCAACAGCGGGCCCAGCGGGGCAGGGCAATCCCTCAAGCCGCCGGCGGCCGCTGCGGGCCCTCGCAGCCGCGTCACGCTGCAGATCATCGCGGACCGGCTGGCGGTCTCGACCGCGACGGTGTCGCTCGCTCTGCGCGGGTCGCCACTGGTGGCTGAGGCAACGCGTGGCCGCGTCCAGCAGATGGCCCGCGACATGGGCTACAGCTACAACCGCAGCGCCGCGTCGCTCCGCACCGACCGCACCAACATCCTCGGCGTCGGCTTTCACGACATCACCAACCCCTATTTCGCCGAACTCCTCGCCGCCATCGAAGAGACCACCACGGCCCATGGCCGCTCGATCCTGCTCGGCACCTATGGCGAGGATCTCGAGCGCCAGGACCGGGTGCTGACCACGCTGAAGGAATACCGGCCGGATGGCATGATCCTCTGCGCCGCGGGCGGCTCGACCGCCGAGACCTTCGCCCATCTCGCCGCCGCCGGCGTGCCGATCGTGCAATTGTCCCGCGAGATCACGCCCGCATTGGACTTCGTCGGCTCGGACGACCGCCATGGCACCACGCTCGCGATGGAGCATCTGATCGGCCTCGGCCATCGCCGTATTGCCTTCATCTGCGCCAATGAGCGCATCTCGACCGGGCGCAATCGCTATCGCGGCTATTGCGAGGCCCTGGCGCGCCATGGTCTGACGCTCGATCCGGCGTTGGTCTATTCCGGCTACGGCACGCGGGAGAACGGCTTGAAGGGCATGCACGCGGTGCTCGACGCGGCCGATCCGCCGACAGCCGCCGTCTGCATGAACGACCTCGCCGCCTTCGGCGCGATGCTCGGCCTGCGCCATCGCGGCCGAGAGGCCGGCATCGACTTCTCGATCATTGGCTGCGACGACGTGCAGGAGGCGGCGCAGTGGTACCCTGCCCTGACCACGATCCGGAACTTCCAGGACGGGATGGGCCGCACCTCGGCGGAGTTCCTGATCAGCCGCATCGCGGATCCGGACGCCCCGCCCCGGCGCCATCTGTTGACGCCGGCGCTCGTCATCCGCGGCACGACGACGACGCCCCGCGGCTGACGCAGGCGGCGGCTCAGGCATCGTTTGCCGGCTTGGCGTTGAGCGCGCGATAGGCCCGCACCACCTGCGAATCGTCGCGGCCGCCATGGCCGAGCCCCGACGCTGCCAGGAACATCTGGTGTGCTGCGGCCGCCAGCGGCAGCGCTGTGCGCGCCGCCCGGCCGGCATCGAGCACGATCGACAGGTCCTTGACGAAGATGTCGACGGCGCTGGAAACCGTCGGCTCGGCCTCGTGCATGCGCGGTCCGCGATCCTTCAGCATCCAGGAGGAGGCGGCAGACCCCCCCATGATCTCGAACAGCACGCGCCCGTCGATGCCGGCCTTCTCGGCGAGCGACAGCGCCTCGGCAGCGACCGCGATGTGCACGCCGCAGAGCAACTGGTTGACCGTCTTCACCGTCGCGCCCTGCCCCGCGGACTGGCCGACATGGAAGACCTTGTCGCCCATCGCATCGAGAATCGGCTTCGCCACGGCGAAGCTGGCATCGGGCGCGCCGACCATGATCGACAGTGTCGCGGCCCGCGCTCCGACGACGCCGCCCGAAACCGGCGCATCGACGAAGCGCCGACCGCTCGCCGTGACCTGCGTCGCGATCGCCTCGACCTCGCCGGGCGGGCAGGTCGCCATCAGGATGACGACGGCGCCGGGCGCAAGCGCCTCTAGCGCCCCGCCCTCGAACAGCACGACGCGCGCCTGGGCGGCGTTGACCACTATCAGCACCAGCGCCTCGGCACCCGCAGCCGCAGCCGCGGCGCTCTCCGCCGCGTGGCCGCCGGCGGCGACCAGCGCCTCGCGCGCACTCTCACGCATGTCGAATCCGGTGACACGGAACTGACGCTTGACGAGGTTCTCGGCCATCGGCGCGCCCATGGCGCCGAGCCCGACGAAGGCGATGGAGGTCGGCATCTTGTGATCAGGTCCTCTGTTGACGTCCCCCGGCGCCTTCAGGCGCCGTCCAGGGTCAGGTCGCGAGACTGGACGATCGCGCCCCGCGAGGCGAGCGCCGATCCGTGCGGTCTCACCGTCGCGCTCCGCATGGCGGCGCAGGCGGGAACCACCCGCGCCGCGGGGACCTTACTCCTTCACCGCTCCCGTCATCGCCGACACGTAATGCTCGACGAAGAAGGCGTAGAGGATCACCAGCGGCAGCGAGCCGATCAGCGCACCCGCCATCAGCGAGCCCCAGCGGAAGATGTCGCCGTCGACAAAGTTGGAGATGATCGCCACCGGCACCGTCTTGTTGTGGTCCGAGGAAATGAAGGTCAGCGCGTAGATGAACTCGTTCCAGCACAGGGTGAAGGCGAAGATGAAGGCCGAGATCAGCCCGGGGATCGCCAGCGGCAGCACGATCTTGACGAGGATCTGCCAGCGGCTCGCCCCATCCATCAGGGCGCATTCCTCCAGCTCATAGGGAATGGTCTTGAAATAGCCCATCAGCAGCCAGGTGCAGAACGGGATCAGGATCGTCGGATAGGTCAGGATCAGCGCAAACGGCGTGTCGAACAGCCCATAGGCGTGGATCACCGCCGAGAGCGGGATGAACAGGATCGAGGGCGGCACGAGATAGGCGAGGAAGATCAGCCCGCCGACCGTCGCCGCGCCTTTGTAGCGAATGCGGGTGATCGCATAGGCCGAAAGCACGCTCGCGAAGATCGACAGGAAGGTGGCGGCGGTGGCGACCGTCATCGTCGTCAGCAGCCAGCGCGGATAGGCGCTGTCGAAGAGCAGCTTGTAGATGTGCTGGAAGGTCGGCTGGCTGACCCAGAGCGGATTGCTGTTGTCGAGGTCGAGCAGCTGCGAGTCCGGTTTGATCGAGGTGATCACCATCCAGTAGAACGGGAACAGCAGCACGAAGAGGATGATCGCGAGCGGCATGTAGACGGTCACCAGCTTCCGCGGCAGCGTCTCGAGATAGGCCATGCCCTCGCGATGGTCGGACAGCGTCCCCGGGGTGGTGCCGGATTTCAGGGCGGCGTCAGTCATTGCTCTCTCCCTGCTGCCACTTGCGGCGCTGAAGGCCGAACCAGCTCACCATGATCGCGGCCAGAAGGAACGGCACCATGGCGGTGGCGATCGCCGCCCCCTCGCCGAGCCGCCCGCCCAGGATGCCGCGCTGATAGGACAGCGTCGCCATCAGCTGCGTTGCATTGACCGGGCCGCCGCGGGTCATGGCCCAGATCAGCTGGAAATCGGTGAAGGTGAACAGCACCGAGAAGGTCATCACCACCGCGATGATCGGCGTCAGCAGCGGATAGGTGACGAAGCGGAAGCGCTGCCAGCCCGAGGCGCCGTCGAGGGTCGCGGCCTCGTAAAGCGAGGGCGACACGGTCTGCAGGCCGGCCAGGAGCGTGATCGCGATAAAGGGAATGCCACGCCAGATATTGGCGAAGATCACGCTGCACTGCGCCAGGAAGGGGTCGCCGAGCCAGTTGATGTACTGCCCCTTGTCGAGGATGCCCGCCTTCTGCAGCAGCCAGGTGAAGATCGAGAACTGCGTGTCGAAGATCCACCAGAACGCCACCGCCGACAGCACGGTCGGCACGATGAAGGGGATCAGCACGATGGCGCGGATGAACGCCTTGAACGGCATGTGGTTGTTCAGCAGGATCGCCAGATACAGGCCGACCGCGAACTTCACCACCGACGCCACCGCCGTGTAGACGAGGGTAAAGACGGTCGCGTTGATGAAATCCCGGTCGTCGAGCAGGAACTGGTAGTTCTCGAGCCCGATGAACACGCCGCCGCGGCCGATGCGCATGTCGGTCATGCTCATCCACATGCCGAGCACGAGCGGCCAGGCCAGGAACAGCAACAGGAAGATCATGGTCGGAACCATGAACCAGAAGCCCAGCCAGTTGCGGTTGACCATCAGCCGCGACCAGGCGGTGGTCTCCGGCGGAGCGGCGAACGAGCCTGCAGCCATCGCGAGCGCTTCCTCGATAAAGGGGTGCCACCCTCCCCGGTGACGCGACCGTCGCCGGGGAGGAGGCCCGCAGATGTTGATGAACGTCGGTCCCCGGCGCCCTTAGGGCGCTCCGGCCGGCGACGACGCCGGCCGGATGGGGTTCGTCAGCGATAAATGCGCTGCAGCTGCCGTTCGGCGAGTTGCATCGCGCCGGCGGCAGTCTCGCGGCCGGTACAGAAGCTTGCGAACATGTCGACGACGATGAAGTCGGCCATCGCCGTCGCCGCCTTCTCGTCGAGCTTGCCGCGATAACCGGCGACGAGGCTGCGCTTGGAGGCGTCGCGGAACACCGTGTTCTTCGGGTCCTTCGTCCAGACCGGGTTGTTGTCGAAGGCGTTCAGCGTGTGCGTGAGGTAGCCGGCGGCAGCCTCCAGCCACGGGTTGAACTGCTCGGCTTCCAGCATGAAGGCCATGAACGCTTTGCAGGCGTTCGGGAACTTCGAGTAGGTCATCGCCATCATCGGGAAGCAGAGCTGGATCTCGGTCGGCCGGCCCGCCGGGCCGATCGGCCAGTAGGCATGATCCATATCCGCCGCGATCTCCTTCTGCTTCGGATCGTTGGACGCATTGGCCGCGGCATAGATCGAGATGCCGTTGGCGGTCAGCGCCAGTTCGCCCGAGAGGAACAGACGGTTGTTGGAGGCGTCGTTCCAGGCAGCCGTGCCCTGGATAAAGGTGTCGTAGAGCGACTTCGCGTAGTTGAGCGCCGCTTCCGTCTCCGGCGAGCGGATGATCACCTTGCTGTTCTCATCGACCTGCGCGGCGTTGTGGGACCACAGCAGCCAGTAGGCATAGGAGTTGCCGTCACCGGTGGCGCGCCCGAGCGGGAAGCCGGCCGGCGTGTTCTTGGCCTTCAGCGCCTTGCAGAGCTCTAGGAAGCCCGCCGTATCCTTCGGCACTTCGTTGAAGCCCGCCGCCTTGATCTGCGAGACCCGGTAGTTGATGTAGCCGCCGTTGATCGCGGCGGGGATCGCGATCCACTTGTTGCCGAGCTTGCCATAGGCCTCGGCCACCGGCACCCAGCCGCCATACTTCTTGCCGAGATAGTCGGCGACGTCGCTGACGTCGACGCAGCGGTTCGGGAAGAGATGCGGCGTCGAATAGAGCGACCAGAAGATGTCCGGGCCGGTGCCGGTATTGGCCGCGACGGAGGCCTTCGGCTGCATATCGTCGAAGGATTCGGAGGTGACGGTGACGCGCACGCCCGTGGCCGCAGTAAAGGCCGCGACGATCTTGTTGAACTGCTCGTCCTCGGCGACGACGAAGCGGCGCCAGCGCATCAGGTTGAGGGCCGCGCCCGCCTCGGGCTTGAAGGGCGAAGCCTGAGCCCAGGCCTTGGCCCATTCGGTCATGCCGGAGCCGACGAGGGCGCCAGCACCCGCCACGCCGGCGAGACCCTTCAATGCGGAACGTCGTGTCGGTTTGGTCATCAGCGTCCTCCCATGGACTCGGTTGTTCGGCCCGGGGTCTGGAACGCCCCATGCGGCCCTGCGCTACATCGTGCCCCGGGGGTTTATCCCCCGTGAGCCCGAATGATCCCGTCACGCAGCCAGGCTCTTCCCCGTGCCGGCGTCGAAGAGATGCGTGACATTGATGTCGGGCGTGATCCCGATCAGCTCGCCCGGCTTGGCGGTGATGCGTTCGCGGAACACGCAGGTGAGGCTCTGCCCGCCGCAGCGGACGACGACCTGGGTCTCCGACCCCATCGGCTCGACCACGACGACCTCGGCCTTGAGGCCGTTCTCGTCGAGCTGGATATGCTCGGGCCGGATGCCGAGAACCGCCGCCTTGCCGTCGGAACCCGGCGGATGCGTGCCGATCGGCCAGACGACGCCGCCCTCCGTCTCGAACCCGGCCGGTGTGATCTTGCCGTTGAGCAGATTCATCGAGGGCGAGCCGATGAAGGCCGCGACGAAGAGATTGGCGGGTCGGTCGTAGAGATCGAGAGGGGCACCGATCTGCTCGACGATGCCGTCATGCATCACGACGATCTTGTCGGCCATGGTCATGGCCTCGATCTGGTCGTGCGTAACGTACACCGTGGTCGTCCGCAGGCGCTGGTGCAGCTCCTTGATCTCGGTGCGCATCTGCACGCGCAGCTTGGCATCGAGATTGGAGAGCGGCTCGTCGAACAGGAAGACCTGCGGATCGCGCACGATGGCGCGACCCATGGCGACGCGCTGGCGCTGGCCGCCGGAGAGCTGGCGCGGATAGCGGTCGAGCAGCTTTTCGAGTCCGAGGATGGCGGCCGCCTTGCCGACGCGGTCGGCGATCTCCTCCTTCGGAGCCTTCCGCAGCTTCATCGAGAAGGCCATGTTGTCGGCCACCGTCATGTGCGGATAGAGCGCGTAGTTCTGGAACACCATCGCGATGTCGCGCTCTTTCGGCGGCACGTCGTTGACGACGCGCGGACCGATGCGGATCTCCCCGCCCGAAATGTTCTCGAGTCCCGCGATCATGCGCAGGAGGGTGGACTTGCCGCAGCCCGACGGGCCCACCAGGATGACGAACTCGCCGTCCTCGATGTCGATGTCGACACCGTGAATCACCTGGGTGGCGCCATACGCCTTGCGCACGTCGGCAATCTGCACTGAGGCCATCGGGCCTGTCTCCTCGTCGTCGTTTCCCCGTGGACCCGGTGATCCACCCTGTCGGGCGGGGTCCGGGCCGCATCGTCTATCGGCCTGTTGCGACCGATCGATGAAGGTTGCGGTCGGCTAAGCACCACCCCGTTCCGGAGAGGAACGGTCGCTTGCACCGGCCTTCATCTGCGATAAAGTCATACCATACATGCAGGCGTGTCAAGCGCCGGACCCGGGGGAGGAGGAGAAGCCTGACGATGAGGGTGCGCGACTATTCGCGGCCGACCACGCTCAACCCGGACCGACTCTTCGGTCAGGTCGCGCAGAAGCTTGCCGTCGCCATCATCACAGGGGCCGTCAAGGCCGGCGAAGTGCTGCCCGACGAGGACGATCTGCGGGGCGACATCTCGGTCTCGCGCACCGCCTATCGCGAGGCGGTGAAGGTGCTCACGGCCAAGGGGCTGGTCGAGGCGCGGCCCAAGAGCGGCACGCGCGCCGCACCGCGCGAGAGCTGGAATCTGCTCGATCCCGATGTGCTGGCCTGGCATTTCGAAGCCGACCCGAACGAAAAATTCATCCGCGATCTCTTCGAGTTGCGGCGTTTCGCCGAGCCCGCGGCAGCGCGGCTGGCGGCGCAGCGGCGCACCCCGGCCGACATCGCGCGGATCGAGGCCGCCTATCGCGGCATGGCCGAGAATCAGCCCTATGACGACGTCACGATCCGGGCCGACCTCGCCTTTCACGAGGCGGTCTTCGCGGCCTCCCACAATGCCACGCTGATGTGCCTCTCCAGCGCCGTCGCGGCCACGCTGCAATGGTCGCTGCTGCTGAAATCGATCGACGACCGCGAGTTCTTCGTCGCCTCGCTGGTCGATCACGAGCGTGTCCTGGATGCGATCGTCCAGCGCGACGGCGAACTCGCGGCAGCCCGGATGAAGGCTCTGGTGATCGACAGTTTGAACACCACGCTGGCGATGCTGACGCCTCTTTCAGCGGCCGCCATTCAGAAAAGCGCGTGATTAAGTCATATTATAAATGCGTCCGCGCGACTTCCGCGGGTCGGTCCGGCGTGGTGGAATGGCCCATGGCTGGACAAGATCGACCGGGCATCCCATCGACCGCCGAGAAGCGCATTTAATCGATTCACCCGGACCCGATCAAGCCGCCCCTCCTCTCAGAAGCCTTTGGAAACGCTCCCATGACACGGCCAGACGCCACCCACATTCTGATGACCGGCCCGATGATGGCCTATGCGGCCGACCAGCTGAAGGCGCGCTTCACTGTGCACGAATATTGGAAGGCCGAGGACAAGGCGGCCTTCCTGCGCGAGGTCGCGGACAAGGTCCGCGGCATCGCCGGCGGCGGCCATGTCCGCATCGACGGGGCGCTGTTCGACGCGCTGCCGAAGCTCGAGATGATCGCCAATTTCGGCGTCGGCTACGACAATGTCGATGCCGCCGAGGCCGGTCGCCGCGGCCTGGTCGTGTCGAACACGCCCGACGTTCTCACCGATGAGGTCGCCGATCTCGCCATCGGCCTGCTGATCGCAACCGTCCGCCAGTTGCCGCAGGTCGATCGGTATCTGCGCGAGGGCAAGTGGCTCAAGGCGCCCTATCCGCTGACCACCTCGCTGCGCAAGCGTAAGGTCGGCATCGTCGGCCTCGGCCGAATCGGCAAGGCCGTGGCGCAGCGCGTCGAGGCGTTCGGGCTGCCGGTCGTCTACCATGGCCGCTCGCGCCAGGCGGACGTCGCCTACCGCTACTACCCCTCGCTGGTCGAGATGGCGGCCGATGTCGACACGCTGATCTCGGTCGCCCCCGGCGGTGCCTCGACCCACCACATCATCAATGCGGAGGTGCTGAAGGCGCTGGGCCCCGACGGCATCCTGATCAATGTCGGCCGCGGCACCGTCGTCGACGAGCAGGCGCTGATCGCGGCGCTGCGCGACAAGACCATCCTTTCCGCCGGCCTCGATGTCTTCGAGGACGAGCCGCGCGTACCGGCCGAGCTGATCGCGATCGATCATGTCGTGCTTCTGCCGCATGTCGGCTCGGCCTCGGTCCACACCCGTGAACAGATGGGCCAGCTCGTCGTCGACAACCTCGTCTCCTGGTTCGAGGGCAAAGGTCCGCTGACGCCCGTCGCCGAGACGCCTTGGCCCAAGGGCTGAGCGGGTTGGCCGGCGGGCTGCGACGCGCGCTCGCCCTGGTCGGTCTGGCTCTCTGGGGCCAGGCCGCCGCGGCGCAGGCTCCGCCGCTGCCGCGCGGGGCGGACCGGGCCCCGGCC
The DNA here is from genome assembly GCF_001557075.1 of Methylobacterium sp. CCH7-A2. Lineage (NCBI taxonomy): Bacteria > Pseudomonadati > Pseudomonadota > Alphaproteobacteria > Hyphomicrobiales > Methylobacteriaceae > Methylobacterium > Methylobacterium sp. CCH7-A2. The sequence continues at coordinate 42,756 of NZ_LSKN01000039.1, read as the reverse complement.
GCCATCGCATCCCTGCTCGGCGCCTGGACGCTCGAGCAGGTCGGCGCCCCGCGCCAATGCACGGTCACGCTGGGAGCGGAAGCCGCGGGACTGGGGCGCCAGATCCGCTTTCCCGCCACCTGCCGGCGCGCTCTGCCGATCCTCGACGGCGTCACCGCTTGGTCGCCGACGCCCGATGGCGGGATTTCGCTGAGCGATGCCGGCGGCAAGCCTGTCATCCGGTTCGGCCCCGCCGCAAGCACGCGCCGCCAGGGCCGCGGCTCCGATGGCAGGGACTACGCGCTCGACGCTGCCGGTTTCGCCCGCGCGGCGCCACGGTCTCCGCCGAGCCCCGCCGAAGCCGCGGCAACGGCCGCCCAGCGCCCGACCATCGTCGATCCCGCCAGGGCGCCCGCGCCAGACACGCTGCCCGGCCTCTATGCGCTGATGCGGCAGCCGGGCCGCGAAGCCTGCCGTCTTCGCCTCGCGCCTGCCGCCGAGGGGCGTCCTGCGACCGCGGGCTTCGAGGGGCAATGTGCGGATACCGGCATCACGATTTTCGATCCTGCCGGCTGGCGCTATGAGGCCGGCCGGTTGAGTCTGCTCGCGCGCAAGGGCCACAGCGTCGATCTGGTCTTCGAGGACGGCCTGTGGCGCAAGGACCCGGCCGTCGGCGCGCCGCTGATGCTGCGACGCCTCCAGCCCTGACATGGCTTGCGGCCGCGAACCGATGCCGCACTCCGGCACGGTCTCACTGGCGATCGGGCGACATCGTTCCTAGATGCGCTGCGGGCGCCCGAAACTCCGGCGCCGACCGGAGGAGAGCCCGATGTTCAACGCCAAGTCGCTTCTCGATGCCCTCGTCAGCGCCGGCACGCAGGCCGGCAAGCCCGGCGGCCAGGGCCAGACCGGATCGCTCGGGCAGATTCTCGGTGGGTTGGCCGGCAAGGTGCAGCAGGGCGGTGGCCTCGGTGGCCTCGCCGGGATGGCCGGGCAGATCCTGACCCAGGCCTCCCAGGGTGTCGGGGACGCCGCCCGCCAGACCGGCGTTCAGCAGAAGGCAGGCGACGTCGTCGGCCAGGTCACGGGCGGTCGCTCGGCGCAGGATGTGCTGGCCCAGGCCAAGGCGATGTTCGACAAGAACCCGGCGATGGCGACCGCCGTGCTCGGCGGCCTCGGCGCACTCGTCTTCGGCACCTCCAGCGGCCGGGCGGTGATCGGCTCCGCCGCCAGGCTCGGCGGCATGGCCCTGATCGGCGGCCTCGCCTACAAGGCCTATCAGAACTACCAGTCCGGCAAGCCGCTGCTCGAGGTCGGCAATCCCGAGCTCCTGCCGCCGCCGCGCGGCACCGGCTTTGAGCCGGAGGCCGCGAGCGAGGCCACCGCACTGCTCTTCATCCGGGCCATGATCGCCGCAGCCGCAGCCGACGGCGCCATCGACGCGGAGGAGCGCACCGCCATTCTCGGCGGCCTTCGCGAGGCGGGGTTCGATCAGGAAGCCAATGAATGGCTGGAGGGCGAGATGGCCAGTCCGGCCTCGATCGAGGCGCTGGCCCAGGGCGCCCAGAGCCCCGAAGTCGCGGCACAGATCTACACGGCCGCGCGAATTGCCATCAATCCGGACACGCCGAAGGAGAAGGACTTCCTCGCCGGCCTGGCCGCGTCGCTCGGCCTCGACGCCGAACTTGTCGCGAATATCGACGTCGCGGCCAGCGCCGCCAAGGCCTGAAACGGGGCGGCCTGTTCTGCCTGAGCCCTGACGGGGCGCCGCAGAACGGCGCTGCCCCGTCAGGGCGCCGTTAAGCATCCGCGTCAAATCGCGGTCCGCCGTCACAGTCATCCACGGAGGTTTAGGATTTATCGGCGAGGAAGGCAGGCGCCAGAACGGCGTAAGGCTGCCTGATGCTCGCCCGGAACCGTCTTTCGGACCCGCCGGCTGCAGTAACGACGCGTGGGAGGGAAAGACGAGATCATGTCGGCGAAAGAGATGATCAGGGCGATGCGCCCGCATCACTGGCTCAAGAACGGGCTGGTCTTTGTTCCGATCCTCCTGAACCATGACGTGTTCGATGTTGCCGCGCTCGGCCACGGCGCCGTCGCGTTCCTTGCCTTCAGCCTGCTCGCCTCGGCCATCTACCTCCTGAACGACATCGTCGATGTCGAGGCCGACCGGCGCCACCCCACCAAATGCAAGCGGCCGCTCGCGGCCGGCGAAATCAGCGAGGCGCAGGCCTATGCAGCCGTGCCACTCCTGGTCATCACCTCTTTCGCGCTGTCGTGGCTCCTGCCCCGGCCTCAGCTCTTTGTGATGGCGCTCGGCGCCTATCTCGTCCTGGCGCTGGCCTATCTCTTCGTGCTCAAGCGCAAGCTGCTAGTCGATGTGCTCGGGCTCGCCGCGCTGCACACGCTGCGCATTCTCGCCGGCAACGCCGCAGCCGCCATCCCGCTCTCCTCATGGCTCCTCGCGTTTTCGATGTTCCTGTTCCTCAGCCTGGCTCTGGTGAAGCGTTATGCCGAGCTGCGCATCACGCAAGACCAGTCGGGCTTGAAGAAGGCCGGCCGCGGCTATCATGCGGAGGACATCGAGGCGCTGTCGCAGCTCGGCATGGCCTCGGGCTGCACCTGCGCGCTGATCATGGCGCTTTATGTCGACAGCGCCGCCGTCAAGGAACTCTATCGCCATCCCGAGCTGATCTGGCTGATCTGCCCGATCATTCTCTACCAGATGGCGCGGATCTGGTTCCTCGCCCGTCGCGGCCAGGTGCCGGACGATCCGCTGGTGTTCATGATCCGCGACTGGCGCAGCCAGGTCACCGGCGCGGCCGTCGTCGTGATCATGATCGCAGCGACCCTGCTCCCGTGACCGCCCCGCGCCCCGCGCCCGGCTCCTGGGGCGGCCTGCGCGCGCGCGACAGCCGCCTGCTTCAGCCCGACGCCTGGATCGCCGAGCCCGCACCGCAAGACGGCGCCGTGCTCGCCTATGGCAACGGCCGATCCTATGGCGATTCCTGCCTGAACGACGGCGGGCGGCTGATTCTGACCCGCAGCCTCGACCGCATCCTCGCCTTCGATCGCGAGAGCGGTGTCGTGACCTGCGAGGCCGGCGTCCTGCTCGACGACCTGTTGAACGTCGTGGTGCCGGCCGGCTGGTTCCCGCCCGTCACGCCGGGAACCTGCTTCGTCACCATCGGCGGCGCCCTCGCCAACGATGTCCACGGCAAGAATCACCATCGCGCCGGCACCTTCGGCCGCCATGTCCGCGCCTTCGAACTCGTCCGCTCGGACGGGCAGCGCCTGACCTGTGCGCCCGACCTCAACACGGATCTCTTCGCCGCTACCATCGGCGGCATGGGGCTCACCGGGCTCGTCACGCAGGTGACGCTCCAGCTCATGCCGGTCGCCTCGGCGCAGATGCGGCAGGAAGCGATCCGCTTCGGCGGGCTCGACGACTTCTTCGCCATCGCGGCCGCATCCGACGCGACGCATGACTACACCGTCGCCTGGATCGATTCGCTCGCATCGGGGCGTGATTTCGGCCGCGGCGTCTTCTTCCGCGCCAATCACGCCCCGGCTTCGGAAGACCCTGAGCCCCGCCCGACACGCCGCCTGACTTTTCCCATCCAGCCGCCGATCCCTTTGATCAACGGGCTGACGCTGCGCGCCTTCAACTGGCTCTACCGGGCCGCCCAGCCGCGCTCGCCCGAGCCGCGCCGCATTCCCTACCGCCCCTTCTTCTATCCGCTGGACCGCGTCGCCCACTGGAACCGCGCCTACGGCCCGGGGGGCTTGCGCCAGTTCCAGTGCGCGATTCCGATGGCACACGCCCGGCAGGCCGTGGAGGAGATGCTGCGCCGAACGCTCGCGGCGGGCGAAGCCTCCTTCCTGACCGTACTGAAGCTCTTCGGCGACGTGCCCTCGCCCGGGATGATGTCCTTCCCCATCGCGGGGGCGACCCTGACGCTGGACTTCCCCAACCGCGGCGCCCGCACCGAGCGCCTGCTCGCTGAACTGGATGCCGTGACTCTCGCGGCCGGCGGGCGCGTCAACCCCTACAAGGATGCGCGGATGTCGCCTGCGACCTTCGCGGCCTCCTTCCCGCATTGGCGCGACTTCTCCGCCCATGTCGACCCGGGTTTCTCGTCGAGCTTCTGGCGCCGCGTCACGGCCGGCTGAGATCACGCCGGCGCCGACGGGAAAAAATGCGACCTCGCCTTGAACCTCCCCGCCACCGGCCGCGACCAAGAGGCATGGAGGGCGAATGGTTCGCTCCCGAAGCCTCAGGGAGACCCTGACGATGACCCGCTTCAAGATGATCGCGACCGGCACCCTCGCCGCGCTGACCCTCGCCACCACGCTCGCCGCCACGTCCGCCGAAGCGCGCCCGCGCTACTGGGGTTACGGCCGCGGCCCGGCCATCGGCGCCGGCATCGTGGGCGCGATCGCCGCCGGTGCGCTGGTCGCCGCCGCCACCCGCCCGGCCTATGCTCACGGCTACTACGGCTACGCCCCGGTGCGCCAGTGCGACATGGTCGAGCGCATCAACCGCTATGGCGAGGTCGTCGGCTACCGCCGCGTCTGCGGCTACTACTGATCCGGCCTTCCCGGGGCCCAGGAACCCCGGGCGTGCCGCCTCCACCGTTTCGAGACCTCCCGATACGACTTGGGCTCCCCGGTGATCCGGAGAGCCCTTTTTCTTTGGCGCTCGCGGCAGCCGCGTCAGGCGACGCGGGCGAGCTCCGCCTTGGCGTCGTTGATCGCCTGTTCGCGCGCTTCCGGTCCATAACCGAGCTTTTCGGCACGAACGAAGGTGACATCCTTGATGCCGATGAAGCCCAGCATCGTGCGCAGATGCGGCTCCTGCGAATCCAGCGCCTGGGTCGGGCCGGAGGAGTAGAGGCCGCCGCGGCTCTCGACGACGATGGCGCGCTTGCCTTCGAGCAGGCCGACCGGGCCGCTCTCGCCATATTTGAAGGTCACGCCGGCCCGCAGCACATGGTCGAACCAGGATTTCAGCGTCGAGGGGATGCCGAAATTATACATCGGTGCGCCGATGATCAGGGTGTCGGCCGCCTTCAGCTCGGCGACGAGCGAGTCCGAGAGGGCCTTCGCGGCACGCTGCGCGTCGTTGGCCGGCTCCGCGCCACGGATCGCCGCCGTGGAATCGATCGTGAGATGCGGCACCGGGTTGGCGCCGAGATCGCGCTCGACCACGACCAGCGCCGGGTCGGCGGCACGCAGGCGGGCGACCGTCTCGTCGATGAGCTGCTTCGAGACCGAAGCCGCACCGGCGGCACTGCTGTTGATGACGAGAAGATGGGACATGGTGCTTGATCCTGCAACCGGGAACGGGTTCGATGCCGTCGATGTAGCGGCACGCGTCCAGCAACGGAATGCCCGCTCTGCGCACCAGACTGTTGCATTGCGAGGAACGCCCTCATGTCCGAGCTCGACGACATCCGCAGCTTCGTCGCCGTGGTCGAGAGCGGCGGCTTCGGGCGTGCCGGGCAGCGGCTCGGCCTGTCCAAGTCGATCATCAGCCGCCGCATCGCGAGGCTCGAGGCCGACCTCGGCACGCGCCTGCTGAGCCGCACGACGCGCGGCATTGCCGCCACCGAGGCGGGGCTCGAATTCAAGGCGCGCGGCGAGCGCATCCTGGCCGATCTGGCCGAGGCCCGGGATGCGGTGGCGCAGCAGTCAGGCGGGGTCGTCGGGCGGCTGCGCCTGTCGATGCCACTCACCTTCGGCAACCGCCATGTCGCGCCGATCCTGGGCGAACTCGCCCGGCGCCATCCCGGCCTCGAACTCGATGTCGAAGCCAGCGACCGCTATGTCGACCTGATCGGCGAGCGCTTCGACGCCGCCATCCGCATCGGCACGCTGAAGGATTCGAGCCTGATCGCCCGCAGGATCGCGCCGATCCACGGCGTCATCCTGGCGAGCCCGGCCTATCTCGCTGCGCGGGGGCGGCCCGCCACGCCGGCCGACCTCGCCGGCCATGACTGCCTGCTCTACACCGGCACCAGCCAGCCGGATTGGACCTTCCGGGTCGGCCGGCGTCGCGTCTCGGTGCGACCCGCCGGGCGCTTGCGCTCCGATAGCGGCGAGACGCTGATGGAGTGGGCCAAGGCCGGGCTCGGCATCGTGCAGTTGCCGACCTTCATCGCGAGCGACGCCATTCGCGACGGCGCGCTGGAGCCGCTGCTCTGGGAGTTCCCGCTACAGGAACACGCCCTCTTCGTCGTGCGGCCGCCAGGAGCCTATGTGCCGGGCAAGGTCCGCGTGCTGATCGACCTGCTGGTCGAGCGCTTCGGCGGCGCGCCCTACTGGGACCCCTGCCAGGCCGCGGCGCGCGAGCGCGGCGTCACGCTCGGCTTTACGCCCGAGTTCGAGGATGAGGCGGAGGCCCATCAGCCGGCGTGATCGGCCCCATCACCCGATTTCGCGTGGCTCGATGGCGCTGAGCCGGCACTCTGCGGGTCCGATTCTGAGGAGGCCGCCCATGCTGCTCGTGGGAATGCTCGACAGCCCCTATGTCCGCCGCGCCGCGGTCACGGGCACACTGCTCGGACTGGAGTTCGAGCACCGCTCGGTCTCGGTGCTGCGGCACATGGACGAGTTTCGGACCATCAACCCGCTGATCAAGGCACCGACCCTGATCGCGGACGATGGCACGGTAATCGCCGAATCCCTGCTGATCATCCAGCATTTCGAGGATCTCGCCGGCCGCTCGCTGCGCCCGGTCGAGGCGAGCGCCCGCACGCGAGACCTCTCGCTGACCGGCATCGGCATCGTCGCGGCGGAGAAGGCGGTCGCCATGGGATATGAGCACAGACGGCCCGAGGACCGGCGCGACGCCGTCTGGCAGGAGCGCATCCTGTCCCAGCTCCACACCGCGCTGGACCAGCTTGATGCAGCGGCGGGCCGGGGCGAGCTGACCGACGGCCCGGAACTGCTGCCGAGCGACCTCGCCGCGGCGATCGCGTGGGGCTATTGCCGCTTCGCGCTCCCCGATGTTGTTCCGGCCGAGCGCTGGCCGGCGCTGGCGGAGCAGGCCGCCGCCTGCGAGACCCTCGACGTCTTCAGGCAGTGGCCGATCGATCGGGAATAGGGCTCCCGATCGACCAAATCGGCGTCTTGACGTTCATCATGCCGAAAATTGCTGCATCGGGGCCGCTCGCGCCCCCTTGCAATCGGGCGCAACAGACGCATCTTCCGAAACGAGTTAGGGAAGAATCGCCTCCTGGTCGGTCCCGCGCATCCAGCGCTGACAACAGGAGATGACAATTGGCTCGTTCCAGCAAGGCCGGCACCACGACCGGCCATGGCGAAGTCCGTCGGCTCTGGCCCGCGGAACGCGACCTCTTCAAGGCCCATCTGCTGCGGCTCGACGAGGTCACCCGCCGCGAGCGCTTCGGCACCGCGGTGAATGACGATTTTCTCGAGAACTACGCGGTCACCACCTTCGGCGTCGGCGGGCTCGTCTATGCCTATATCGAGGATGGCGCGGTGCGCGGCGCGGCCGAGCTGCGCGGTCTCGAGGACATCATGGCCCAGACCGGCGAGGCCGCCTTCAGCGTCGAGCGCGACTGGCGTCGGCGCGGCATCGGCGGAACGCTCTTCGGCCGGCTGATCACCGCCGCGCGCAACCGCAGCATCCGCACGCTCTACATGACGTGCCTGCCCGAGAACGCGGCGATGCGCCGTCTCGCCCGCAAGTTCGAGGCCGATCTCGCCGGCGGCTATGCCGATGTCGAGGGCGTGATCGCCACCGGCGGACCGACTCCCTTCACCATCCTCGACGAGGCGCTCGACACGGCCCGCGGCTTCGCCGCGATGGCACTGTCGTTTCAGCGGCGCTTCTGGCGGCCGGCCTTGTTCGGCCGCTCGGCCGGCGCCTGACCGCTCAGCGGCTGAGCGAGAGCGCCGCGCCCGACTTGGTGACGGCGCCGTCCATGGCGCCACCACCGCTGGTGCGCAGCCGCGCCACCACTGTTCCGCCCTGCTGATAGAGATAGACCTCGCCATCGCGGTAGTCCCAGGCCGTCACCTTCTGCAGGTCACGGTTGGAGCAGCCGGCAGCGCTGGCGCGATAGAGATCGAGCGCCGGCGCACTGGAGAGCTGGACGCGGCAGGACCCGCCGGTGGCCTCGCGCGCCGTCCAGTTGCCGATCACCCCGTCGCGCGAGGTCACGGCGGGCCGGGCGGCATTGCTGCCGGCGCCGAGCGTCGCGACCTGCCCGCCACCGCCGCGCAGCGTCGGAACATCCGTGGCCTGCGGCGCCGCGGGAGCCGTCGGCGTCGACTGCGGCATGCCGGGAGCGGCGGGCGACGGGCTGTAATAGGGGTCCTGCGGCGGCGGCAGCGCACCGGGCTGGCCTACCGCAGGCGCAGAAGCGACAGGATAGCCTCCCGGAGGCGGCAGCGGCTCCGAGATCACCGGTGCCGAGCTGATCGCCGGGGCCGGCGGCAGACTCGGCTGCCCGTAGGATTGCGGCGCGCCGCCGACGAAGCGCTGCGAGCCGGCGCAGGCGGTCAGCGCCAACAGCGGGAGCAGTCCGGCGGCCTTGAGGGTCATGGCCATGGTCGCGGTCTTCTTGGTCATGAGGCGTCGGTTCCGATCGATCGTGCGGTGCAGGCAGGCGAACGCGTCGCAGGAAATGGTTGAATCCTAGATCATTCCCGTGAACGTCACATGAGTATGATCGTGCCGGGCGTCCATAGCCCAGCCGACCTGGTTTGCGAACCCGCCGCGCGCGCTCCGGTTCCCGTTCGTCACCCGATCGGATCCCGCGGCCACAGGAGAGACCGGATGACGTCCCCCCCTTCGCCCGCGCCTGCCGCGTCGCTTCGGCCCCTGCTGCCGACCACGATCGCGCCGCCCTTCGCGCGCTACAGCCACGGCATCGCCGTGCCGGCCGGCCATCGGCTCGTCGCCTGCTCGGGCCAGCTCGGCATGGCCCGCGATGGCTCGATCCCCGAGGATGCCCGGGCGCAGGCCGATCTCTGCTTCGCGAACATCGGCGCGATCCTGGCCGAGGCCGGCATGACGCTGGCCGACATCGTGCGCCTCAACGCCTATGTCACCGACCGCGCCCATATGAAGGGCTACATGGAGTCGCGCGACGCCCATGTCGGCACGCCGCCGCCCGCCTCGACGTTGATGATCGTCTCGGGCTTCACCCTCCCGGCCTTCAAGGTCGAGATCGAGGTGCTGGCGGCGGCGCTCTAGCGGCGCGCGCTTTCAGCCCTTGCGGACCATCAGCACCGCCGCGAGGATCGCGACGCCCCCGAAGGCCTGCGCGGGAGAGGGCTGCTCGCCGAAGATCGCCCAGGCGGCGAGCACCGACACCAGCGCCGGCCAGACCATGACGAGCGAGGCCGCGCTGGCGCCGTACTGGCCGAGCGAGAGCGTGATCAGCCCCTGGCCCAGCGCGTGGGAAACGAGGCCGAGCGCGATCACCGCGAGCCAGCCCTGCAGGCTGGACGGCAGGATCGCCTCGCCCAGCGCCAGCGCGGCGACGAGGCAGAAGACCGCGCAGATCGCGCTGGAGATCAGGCTGATGCGGCCCGCATCGACCCCATTCCGGGCGCGGCGCACGGCCATGATGTAGGCGGCGTAGGACAGCGCGGCACCGACCGCCAGGCTATCGCCGAACAGGCTGCCGGGCACAGCCGCCGAAGTGGCTGTCAATTTGGGCAGCACCAGCATCAGCGCGCCGCCGATGGCCAGCGCCAGCGCGCCGAGGATGCGCCGGCTCGGACGCTCGGCGAAGAGCAGCCAGCCGCCCAGCACCACCGCGACCGGCGAGAGATTGCCGAGCAGCGAGGCGTTGGCGATCGTCGTGAAGCCGAGCGCGGCGTTGTAGAGGACGACGTCGACGCCGAAGGCGAGACCGGCGAGCACGATCGGCAGCAGCGCGGCGGAGGTCGCGGCCGGCTGGCCGGGACGACGCCGCTCCAGCCCCGTCCAGAGCGCGAGCACCGGCAGGGCGAAGATCATCCGCCAGAACCCGGCCGCCGCCGGCCCGACATCGGCGAAGCGCACGAACACGCCCGAGAAGCCGATGCAGGTCGCCCCTGTGAGCAGCGCGACGAACATCGCAAGCGCTGGCGCGGTCGGGGCGGGCATGACGGTCGCCGGGGTGGACATGGGTGGGCTTTCGAGAGGTTTGGATCCGACCTTCGCGTCATCCCGGAGTTCCGCTTCGCTCCATCCGGGATCACGCGAGGTTCGAGCGGTTCGATGGATCATCGTCCTACCCCGCTTCTATCCATCGGAAAAACGGATTATTCTGATTTAACCATTCTTAAAATCGATCGACGGAGATCGCGCCATGTCCACGCATTTCGATCTGGCGGCGCTCGACATGCTGGTAGCGGTGGTCGAGAGCGGCGGCTTCACCGCAGCGGGCGTGCGGCTCGGACGCACGCAATCGGCGATTTCGGTCCGCATCCAGGATCTCGAGACCCAGCTCGGCCACAGGCTGCTCGAACGCTCGCGCCGCGGCGTGGTCCCGACGCCGGCCGGCGAGCGGCTGCTCGCCCATGCGCGGCGCCTGCTGGCCATCCAGCGCGAGGCGCTCGATGATCTCGGCGGCAGCAGCGCCTCGGGTCGGCTGCGGATCGGGATTCCGGACGACTATGTCGACGCGTTCCTGCGGCCGCTGATCGCACGCTTCGCCGCCGAGCATCCCCGGGTCGAGCTGGAACTCCATTGCGACCTCTCGAAGCGGATCGAACCCGCCGTCGCGGCCGGCGAGTTCGACCTCGGGGTCGTGACGCAGGACCCGCGACGCCCTGTCGGCGATGTTGTCAGGCGCGAGCCGGTCGTCTGGATCGCGGCGCGCGGGCACCGGCCGGAACTGCAGGAGCCCCTGCCGCTGGCGCTGTTCTCGGAGGGCTGCCGGGTCCGCCCGCGCCTGCTCGCGGCGCTGGCCGAGGCCCGCAAGGATCATCGCCTCGTCTTCTCCTGCTCGCACACCTCGGGCATGCTCTCGGCGGTCGAAGCGGGCTTCTGCGTCACCGCCGTCACCGAGAGCGCCGTGCCGCCGACCGCGCGACGGCTCGGCCCGGTCGAGGGCCTGCCGGCGCTGTTCGAGCTCTCGGTCGGGCTGATCATGGGCCCGCAGCCGGGGCTGGCGGCACGCCGCTTCGCCGATGCGCTGCGCGAGGAGATGGCGGCACCGCGGCTCGCAGCGTGAGGCTGTCGCCGGCGCCGCATTGCCCTTTCCCCCTGCGAACACTACTGAGAGCCCATGAAATTCCTCGACCAGGCCAAGATCTATGTGAAGGCGGGAGATGGCGGCGCCGGCTGCGTCTCCTTCCGTCGCGAGAAGTTCATCGAGTTCGGCGGGCCCAATGGTGGCGACGGCGGGCGCGGCGGCGACATCGTGATCGAATGCGTGCAGGGCCTGAACACCCTGATCGACTTCCGCTTCCAGCAGCATTTCAAGGCGAAGATCGGCGGCCACGGCATGGGCGCCGATCGCCACGGCGCCAATGGCGAGACCAAGGTGCTCAAGGTCCCGCCCGGAACCCAGGTCTTCGACGAGGATGGCGAAACGCTGATCGCCGACCTGACCGAGCCTGGCCAGCGCTTCGTCCTGTGCAAGGGCGGCAATGGCGGCTTCGGCAACGCCTATTTCAAGACATCGACCAACCAGGCGCCGCGCCATGCCAATCCCGGCCTGCCTGGCGAGGAGCGCTGGGTCTGGCTGCGGCTGAAGCTGATCGCCGATGCCGGACTGATCGGCCTGCCCAACGCCGGCAAGTCGACCTTTCTGGCGACCGTGACCGCCGCCAAGCCCAAGATCGCCGACTACCCCTTCACCACGCTGCATCCGGGACTGGGCGTGGTGCGGGTCGATGGGCGCGAGATGGTGCTGGCCGATATTCCGGGCCTGATCGAGGGCGCGCATGAGGGCCATGGCCTCGGCGACCGCTTCCTCGGCCATGTCGAGCGCTGCCGCGTGCTGCTCCACCTCGTCGAGGGCACCAGCGAGCATGCCGGCAAGGCCTACAAGACCGTGCGCAAAGAACTCAGTCTCTATGGCGAAGGGTTGGACGAGAAGCCGGAGATCGTGGCGCTGTCCAAGGCCGACGCGCTCTCGCCGGAACTGCTCAAGGAGCAGGTCGCGCGGCTGAAGCGCGCCGCCAAGCGGATGCCGATCGTGCTGTCATCGGCATCGGGCGAGGGCGTGGAAGCGGCGCTGCGCGCGCTCTTCAGCCATGTCGAGCAGGCCCGCAAGGACGAGGACGCTCAGAACGCCCCCGTCGAGGAAACCGGCTGGCACCCCTGAGGCCGCCAGCCGTCTGGCTCAGCGCGTCGCGCGGCGCGTTTCGCGCACGACGGCCGGTGCGGTGATGGCGCCGGCCGCACCGCCGACGACTGCGCCCACCGGGCCTGCGACGATGGCACCCGTGCCGGCGCCGGCCGCGGCACCGCCGATGCGCTGTTCCGTCGTGTTGCCGCAGGCGCCGAGCGCGATCGAAGCGGCAGCGAGCATACCGATGGTCGAGATCTTCATGATGCTATCCCCAGGATGATGGTGAGCCGGAACGCGGCGATCACGACCTTGGTTCCGCCCCTCCACCGTGAACGGTGAGGGAAACGAGAGAACGACCCCCGCTTTTCCTGACCGCTCTCGCCATCCGCCCTTGCGATCTCCGAAAAATCCGTATACAGCCGGCATCGCATCAGCCGCACCATTCGCGTGGTCGATGAGGGCTCGCTTCGGCCCGCGTCGCTTATCTTGTTTTGGCAGGTTCCGTTTTGACCGGTTCGCCCCTCGACAGAGCGGATCGATGGAGTTGAGATTATGAAGATCCGCAATTCGCTGAAGTCGCTGCGCGCCCGTCACCGCGACAACCAGCTCGTGCGCCGCAAGGGCCGCGTCTACATCATCAACAAGGTCCAGAAGCGCTTCAAGGCGCGCCAGGGCTGAGGCCTCGGCGGGCTTGCGCCCGCCCTCGGCCCATCCTGCGAAGATCGCAAAGCGGGACGCCCTCGGGCGCGCCCGCTTTTTGCGTTGGCGGGTCGCCGCTCCGTGAATTGACCTGCCCGTGGCCGCGGCTAGACTGACGCGATGATGATCGCGCGCTCGCTTACGGCCGCCGCCCTTCTCGTTGCGCTGGTGGCCGCTCCCTCGCTGGCTGATGCCCAGGCACCGGTCCCATCGGAGCAGCCCGCCCCGCCGCAGCGGCCGGGTGCTGTCGCCCCCTCCGACCGGGACGACAATCCCGCGGCCTCCACCGGCCCCTCGCGCGCACCTGCTGCGACGCTCGACAAGCTCTTCGAGCGGCTGGCCGCCGCGACCTCGCCCGAGGAAGCAAAGGGTATCGCCAATCTGATCCAGCGCCGCTGGGCGCGCTCCGGCTCCTCGACAGCCGACCTGCTGATGACGCGGGCCCAGACCGCAATGAAGGAAAAACGCCTCGAATTGGCGATCGAACTGCTCGATCGCGTGATTAGCCTGGAGCCGGACTGGGCGGAAGGCTGGAACCAGCGGGCGAACGCGCTCTTTCTCGCCGGCGATCCGATCCGCTCCATGCTCGACATCGGCGAGACGCTGAAGCGCGAGCCGCGCCATTACGGTGCGATGATGGGGCTGGGCACGATCCTGCGCCAGCAGGGCGACGACAAACGCGCCATGGTCGCCTATCGCCGCGCGCTGGAAATCTATCCGCAGCTCGAGCCGGTGAAGAACGCCGTCGATTCGCTCAAGACCCAAGTCGACGGTCGCGACGCCTGAGTCCACAGCAGAACCACGACGGGCTGTGGCGCGTATCCGCATCATGCTGATCCGCTCCCTGCTCGTCATCGCCGTTCTCGCCATCGCCGGCCTGATCCTCTGGTCCGAATGGCTCGGCGCCCAGGCAGCCCGCCGCTACCCGCCGACCGGCAGCTTCGTCTCCTTCGACTCCGGCCGCCTGCATTACCGCGAGCGCCGCCCGGACGGGCCCTCCCGCGGCACGGTCGTGCTGATCCACGGCGCCTCCTCCAGCCATGCCGACATGCTGGCGACGCTGGGGCCGGAACTCGCCCATTACCGTCTCGTCGCCTTCGATCGGCCGGGCCATGGCTGGAGCGACCGGCTCGACGGCGATACGATGGCCGACCCGGCCCGCCAGGCGGAGGCCCTGATGCGCGCCATCGACGCCGTGGTGCCGGAACGCTTCGTCCTCGTCGCCCATTCCCTCGGCGGCGCCGCCTCGACACGGATGGCTCTGGACCATCCCGATCGCCTGCGCGGCCTTGTGCTGCTTGGCGCCGTGACCCATCCTTGGCCCGGTGGCATCGCCTGGTATCACCATCTGACAGTCTGGCCGGTGATCGGCCCGCTCTTTACCCGGCTCGTCGGCGTGCCGGCGGCGAGCAACCTGCTCGAAGGCGGGGCGGAAAGCGTTTTCGCGCCGCGGCCTGTCACGCCCGGCTATCTCGATGCGGCGCAGATCGCGCTGCTGCTGCGCCCGGCGACCTTCCGCGCCAACTCCCAGGACATTGCCGCAACGCTGGATTTCGTCACCGCCCAGGCGCCGCGCTACCGCGACCTGCAGGTGCCGGTGATCGCCATCACCGGCGACAGCGACGCCATCGTCTCGCCGGTGATCCACTCGGCCGCGATCGCGCGGCAGGCGCCGCAGGGGCGTTTCGTGCTGCTGCCGGGCGTCGGGCACATGCCGCATCATGCGGCGCCGGAGATCGTCGCCGCGGCCGTCGATGAACTCTCGACGTCCCGTTCCGGCCTGGCGGCCCTGCCGGCCGCGACAGCTCCCCGAGGCCCTTACGACTAAGGGTATAAGACTTTTGTCGCCCTTCTCGGAAACCTTGGTTTCCGCCACGTTACCGGGCGCTCTAGTCAACAAAACCGACGTAACGATGCCGGCCCCGCGCTCCCAGGCACGGGGTGGAAGACGTATTCGCGCGTCACAACGGGGGAACGCCATGCCACCAGATGACAAAGTCAAAGCCCACTGGGCCGAAACCCAGCGCCTCACCTATATCATGCTCGGCGTCTGGGCCTTTTTTGCCTTCTTCATCCACATGTTCGCCGTCGTGCTCAACGGCGTGAAGATCGCCGGCTTCCCGATGGGCTTCTACATGGCGGCCCAGGGTTCCCTGATCGTATTCGTGCTCCAGCTCTTCTGGTTCGCCAAGGCCCAGGACAAGGTGGATCGCAAGTACGGCATGGCCGAAGACGATTGAGGGGGAACGGATCCATGTCTGCAGGAGCTCAGAAGGGCGACTTCACCTCGAATCTCGGCCGCATCTACGGTGTCTATACAGGCGGCTTTGTCGCCTTTGTCGTTTTCATCGGCGTGCTGGAGCGTGCCGGCGTCCCCAACCACATTCTCGGTTATCTCTTCGTCGCCTTCACCATCGGCGTCTATGCTGCGATCGGCATCATGTCGCGCACCATGCAGGTCGACGAATACTACGTCGCCGGCCGCAAGGTACCGTCCTTCTACAACGGCATGGCCACGGCGGCGGACTGGATGTCGGCGGCCTCCTTCATCGGCATGGCCGGCACGCTCTATCTGCTCGGCTATGACGGTCTCGCCTTCATCCTCGGCTGGACCGGCGGCTATGTGCTGGTGGCGACGCTGATCGCGCCCTATCTGCGCAAGTTCGGCTGCTACACCGTGCCGGACTTCCTGGCGTTCCGCTTCGGCGGCAACGCGGCGCGCATCGCCGGCATCGTCGTGCTGATGAGCTGCTCCTTCACCTATGTGGTGGCGCAGATCGTCGGCACCGGCCTGATCGGCGCACGCCTGCTGGGCATGAGCTTCGAACTGGCGGTCTTCGTCGGCCTCGTCGGCATCCTGGTCTGCTCGATGCTGGGCGGCATGCGCGCCGTCACCTGGACGCAGGTCGCGCAGTACATCGTGCTGATCGTCGCCTATCTCATCCCGGTGATCATCCTCTCGACCCAGAAGTTCGGCATCCCGATTCCGCAGCTCACCTACGGCCAGGTTCTTTCCGAGATCCAGACCAAGGAAGCGGCGCTCGGCGTCTCGGCGGCGGCCTCGCATGTCGTGCCCTTCGCCCGCTACGACCCCCTGAACTTCTTCGCGCTCGTGCTCTGCCTGATGGTCGGCACGGCGTCGCTGCCCCACGTGCTGATGCGCTACTTCACCACGCCCTCCGTGCGTGAGGCGCGCTCCTCCGTCGCTTGGACCCTGCTGTTCATCTTCATCCTGTACTTCACGGCGCCGGCCTATGCCGCCTTCGCGAAGCTCGAGGTGTTCGAGAACGTCATCGGCAAGCCGCTCGCGCAGCTGCCGGGCTGGGTCTACACCTATGGCAAGATCGGACTCGTCCAAATCTGCGGCACCAACGCCGTCGATGTCGCGACCATCACCGCGGCCTGCGGCAAGATCGCCGGGCATACCGGCATCCTGCAACTCGCCAACTTCTCGATCCAGGCGGACGCGATCGTCATCGCCACGCCCGAGATCGCGGGCCTGCCCTATGTCGTCTCCGGCCTCGTCGCCGCCGGCGGCCTCGCTGCGGCGCTCTCGACCGCCGACGGCCTGCTGCTGGCGATCGCCAACGCGCTCTCGCACGACGTCTACGCCCGGATGATCAACAAGGACGCGCCGGTGGCGAGGAAGCTCATCATCGCCCGCGTCATCCTGGTCGCCGTCGCGCTGGTTGCCGCGTGGGTGGCCTCGGGACGTCCTGCCGACATCGTCGCGATGGTGGCCTGGGCCTTCTCGCTGGCGGCGGCCGGTCTCTTCCCGGCGCTGGTCATGGGCATCTGGTCGAAGAAGACCACCGCGGCCGCGGCCGTGGCAGGCATCTGGGCCGGCTTCCTGACGACGCTCGTCTACCTCGTCGTGACCCGCTATTTCCCGGGCTTCGGCGTCAACGTGCTCGGCATGTACTCGAACGTGAACCCGGTCACCGGAGCCGCGCTCGTCGACATCGCCAAGCTCAAGGCCGAGCAGCCGCAGATCTTCCAGCAGGGCTGGGTGGCGATCAGCCACCCGCTGGCCTCGAAGGTCGGCTACTTCAACGTCGCCAACATCTCGGCCGGCCTGTTCGGCATGCCGATCGGCTTCCTGACGATGTACATTGTCTCGAAGTTCACCACGGCGCCGACGAAGGAGCTTCAGGACTTCATCGACCGGATCCGCCAGCCCCGCGGCGATACGGTCATGGTCGAGAAATAAGACCGGGCCGCGGGCGCCTGCCCGCGGCTCCTGAGAGATCGGGGGCGGACGACAGTCCGCCCCCTTTTTCATGAGGCAGGCCTATGCGGAAGCTTGCCTGACAAGCCGATGTCGGGCACAGGCTCGACGGATCTCGACACAGCAAGGACCCATCCTGAATGGCCGATGTCGACAGCCAGGGCCTGTTCTGGCTCTACCAGGCTCCCAACCTCGCCCTCGCCGCGCTGATGTACACGCTGCTCGGCCGTTTCCTGCTGTCGCTGGTCTTTCCGGACGACAGCGAGAAGGTGATCTGGCGGACCTTCCGGCAGATCACGCAGCCGGTGATCGAAGCGGTGCGGATCGTCACTCCCGCCGCGGTGCATGAGCGGATTCTGGTCCTGCTCGCCTTCGTCTGGCTGCTCTTCATCCGCATGCTGGTCTTCGTCGGCTTCGCCGCCGCCGGCTGGCTGCCCGCGATCACGGGAGTCGCCAAGCCATGACCGATGATCGCGAGGATATTCTGCGCCGCGACGGCATCATCATCGGCATCGCCGGGACGTCGCTCCTCAACGGCATGCATTTCTCGGCCTGGTTCGACCCGGCCTATATCCTGATGAAGCAGTTCGCGCCCGGCTTCTTCATCACGTCACCGCTGCTGGTGTTCTACTTCACCTCGCTCTTTCTCTCGGCCCTGACGCTGGCTTTCGGCGGCATTCCGGCGGCGATCTACGAGCGCAGCAAGGGCGAAGCGTCCAGCAGCACCACCTCGATGTGGATCTGGTTCGGCGCCATCGTGCTGCTGACGATCCCGACATTGTTGCAGATGACGGCGCGCCCGGCCTGAGGCGACAGCGAGCCGCTCACGCGGTTTTGTGATGCGCATCGGGGCGCGACCGCTCTAGCCTTTCGTCAATGGAAGGGCCCTGGCATGGATCCGGCGCGGGTGCGCGAACTGGCATTGTTGTCCGTCTCCCGCGGCTGCGGTTTCGTCGGCCTCGCCATCATCTGCTTCATGATCGGGTTGGCGGGCTATCCGCAGGTCGCCATGCAGACGGGCGCCGTCCTGATGATGGGAACGGCCGCCTTTCTCGTGCTGAAGGCGGATATCGCGCCTCGCAAACCCTATAAGCGAACGGAGGTCTGGGTGTTGCTGCCCCCGACCGAAAGGCCGCGCGCCGAATTCGCCCAACAGCTCATCGGCGGGACATTGCAGGAGGTCTACCGCCGGTTCGCACGATATTTCGGCATCGGCGGCACACTCTGCTTCCTCGGCTCCTTCGTCCTGCCCGGCTGATCAGGCCTTCTCGACATGCTCCTTCGCCACGAAGGCGATGCGCACCATATTGGTCGCGCCCGGCGTCCCGAAGGGCACGCCGGCGACGACGATGATGCGGTCGCCGAGCTTGGCGAACTTCTCGCGCACCGCGAACTTGCAGGCGCGCGAGGCCATGTCGTCGACGTCGCTGGCATCCTTCGTCACGACCGAATGCACGCCCCAGACCAGAGTGAGCTGCCGCGCCGTCGCGCGGTTCGGGGTCAGCGCGATCACGGTCGAGTTCGGCCGCTCCCGAGCAAGGCGGAAGGCCGTCGAGCCCGAGGAGGTCCAGGCCGCGATGGCCTTGAGGTTCAATGTGTCGGCGATCTCGTGCGAGGCCTTGGCGATGGCGTCTGCCCCCGTCGCCTCCGGCTCGGCGCGCTGTGCCTCGAGGATCGAGCGGTAGACCGATTCGCCCTCCACCTCCTCGGCGATGCGGTTCATCATCGTCACCGCCTCGATCGGGAACTGCCCGGCGGCGCTCTCGGCCGAGAGCATCACCGCGTCCGCACCCTCGAACACGGCGGTGGCCACGTCCGACACCTCGGCGCGGGTCGGCACTGGACTGGTGATCATGCTCTCCAGCATCTGGGTCGCCACGACCACGGGCTTGCCCATGCGCCGGCTCATCCGCGTGATGCGCTTCTGCGTGCCCGGCACCTTCTCCAGCGGCATCTCGACGCCGAGATCGCCGCGCGCGACCATGATCGCGTCGGACGCCTCGATGATCTCCTCCAACCGGTTCAACGCCTGGGGCTTCTCGATCTTGGCCAGGGCCAGCGCCCGCCCACGCACGATCTTGCGCAGATCGGCCATGTCCTCGGGGCGCTGCACGAAGGAGAGCGCGATCCAGTCGACCCCCGCCTCGGCCGCCGCTTCCGCATCGGAGCGGTCCTTCTCGGTCATGGCCGAAACCGCGATCGTGGTGTCCGGCAGACTGACGCCCTTGCGCGAGGACAGCCGCCCGCCGACGACGACGCGCGTCACCGCCTGCGTCTCGCTCGCTTTCTCGACGACGAGACGCAGCTTGCCGTCGTCCAGGATCAGCGTGTGGCCGGGCTCGAGCGCGGTCAGGATCTCGGGATGGGGCAGATGCACGCGTTTGACCGTGCCGGGCGTCGGGTCGGAATCGAGCGTGAAGCGGGCGCCGTTCTCCAGGGTCACGCCGCCATCGCCGCCGAAGGCGCCGACGCGCAGCTTCGGCCCCTGCAGATCGGCCAGGATGCCGACGGGGCGGCGGAACTGGCCTTCCAGCGCGCGCAGCATCGCGACCTTCTCGGGCAGCGTCTCGCGCTGGGTATGGCTCATATTGATGCGGAAGACGTCGACACCGGCCGCAAACAGCTTTGCGCACATCTCGGGCGTCGACGAGGCCGGACCCAGCGTGGCGATGATCTTGATGCGGCGCTCGCGCTTCATGGAAACATGTCCTCAGGGGCGGGCGGGGGCGCCGCCGGTGGTGTCGGTGAGCTGGATCGTCCAGCTCTTTTGTTCGCCGGTGTCGACCTCGAAAAAGCCGGCGCGCTCATAGCCGCGTGCCAGGCAGTCCTCGATGCCGCGAATCGTGAATTCCTTGTTGCGGGTGCACATGACGGACTTGCCGGTCCACTCGCCGCCGCGGTCGTAATCGACCGCATGGACATAATAGAACCGCGCCGCCAGCGTGCCGCGCAACAGGGTCTCGCAGGCCCGCGGCGCGATGTTCCACCAACCTTCCGTCGTCCAGCCCTGGGCATCGCGATATCCGATCGCGACGCCGACGCGGCTGCCCGTGGTGTTGCACATGCGCAGATCCGCTAGCGCAGGCGAGCTGCCAGCCAGCAGAGCGCCCGCGAGGAGCAGCAGACGCAGGGTGGAGGTCGAGGTCCGGCTCATCTCAGGGTTCGATCAGGATGACGCGGCAGTCATTGACGTTGGTGAGGGTCGGTCCGGTCCGCAACAGATCGCCCAGCGGCTCGAAGAAGCCGGTGGAATCGTTCTCCGCGAGGGATCGGGCGGGATCAAGGCCGAGCGCAGCGGCGCGCGCGAGCGTCGTCGCGTCGATCACGGCACCGGCCGGGTCGCTCGCCTCGCCGCCGCCGCCATCCGTGCCGTCGGTATCGCCCGAGAGCGCGACGATGCCGGGCGCCCCGCCGAGTGCGATCGCCAGCGCCAGCGCATATTCCTGGTTCGGCCCGCCACGGCCCTGCCCGCGCAGCGTCACGGTCAGTTCTCCGCCGGAGAGGATGGCAGCGCGTTTGCCCGCCTGTTTCAGGGACAAGGCCAGTTCCGCATGGCGCGACGCGACATCGCGTGCCTCGCCTTCCAAGTCGGCACCGAGATCATGGACGTGGTACCCGGCCGCGACCGCCGCGGCATGGGCAGCGGCGATCGCTTCTGACGGCCGGGCGATGATCCGGAACGTGCTGTTGGCAAAGGCGGGGTGGCCGGGCTTGGGTGTCTCGCTGGCGTCGTCTTCGAGCAGCGCCTTTGCCGCCGCCGGCAGGTCGAGACGGTAGCGCGCGACGATCTCCCGCGCCTGCGCCAGCGTCGTCGGATCCGGCACCGTCGGCCCTGAGGCGATCGCCGTCGGCTCGTCATTGGGAACATCCGAGATCGCGAGCGTCATGAGCCGGGCCGGAGCGGCCGCCAGCGCCAGCCGCCCGCCCTTGATCCGCGACAGGCGCTTGCGGACGATGTTCATCTCGCCGATCGGCGCACCCGAGCGCAGCAGCGCCTTGTTGACCCCCTGCTTCTCCGCCAGCGTGAGGGCACCGGCCGGCGCGACCCAGTTCGCCGAGCCGCCGCCCGACAGCAGCACCAGCACGAGGTCGTCGGCCGTCGCGGCGGCTGCCAGGTCCAGCGCGCGAGTGGCGCTGTCGATGCTGCCCTGATCCGGAACGGGGTGGCCGGCGGCGACCATCGGGATATGGCGGGTGGCGGTCTCGTAGCCGTGCCGCGCCACCGCATGGCCGAGAAGCCGCTCCGGCGGAAAGCCCGCATCGAGATAATGCGCCTCGGCCAGCGCGGTCATGCTGCCGGCCGCCTTGCCGGCCGCGAGCAGGATCAGCCGGCCCGTTTCGGGCGCGGGCGGAAGATGCGCCTTCAGGCAGCCCGATGGATGCGCCCGCGCCACCGCCGCGTCGAAGATCGCACGCGCGGTCGCGCGCATCCGCTGCTGGTGGTCGGCGTGCTTCAAGGCCCCCTCGTCTCCCCCGGTTCCGCGGGCCCTTCGGCCCGCTGGTATCATTGCCGAATCTTTTAAGTGCGCGTCGCGCCGCCGTCACCAGCGTTTTGCGGCAATAATCATACTTATCGTTAGGTCGGAGGCTTGCGCGGCCCCTTCCAGGCCACGCGGCTGTTGAGAGCGGCCCGCCGCCGGGCGCAGCCGGCTTGACGCCGGGGGCGGTGCGGTGCGAACCCTCCGGCCAAATCTCCCCATCACCGAGAAGGACATTCAGATGGACGATCCGATCGCGGGCGACCAGCTCAAGAGCATCGTGGAGCGCATCGAGCGTCTCGAGGAAGAGAAGAAGACCATCGCCGACGACATCAAGGAGGTCTATGCCGAGGCCAAGGGCAACGGCTACGACGTCAAGGTGCTGCGCAAGGTCATCGCCATCCGCAAGCGCGACGCCAATGAGCGCGCCGAGGAAGAGGCGATTCTCGATCTCTATCTCCAGGCCGTCGGCGAAAGCGCCTGAGCAACCGCCATCCGCGCGAATCGAAACGCCCGCCCCAGTCTCCCGGAGCGGGCGTTTTGCATTTGGAAAGCCGGCGCCGAGGCGAAAGGCCTCAGCCCTTCGAGACAGCGACCTTGCGCAGGTAATCCGTCACGATGCGGGTGATGCCGCGCGAGAGCAGATCGTCCAGGGCGTTGATGAAGGTGTCGCAATCCTCGCGCGTCGCGATCAGTGGCGGCTCGAGGCGGATGACGTTGCGGTTGTACTCGGTGAAGGCGACGAGCACGTCGTAGTCCTTCAGCAGCAGCGCCCCGACAAAGCCGCAGAGCGAGCCCTTCAGCTTGTCGTCGAGCAGCGCGACCATGTGCTTGAGCCCGAAGGGCATGGTCTCGCTGATGTCCTGGAACTCGACTCCGATCATCAGGCCGCGCCCGCGGATTTCCTTCAGCAGGCTAGGATGCTTGGCGCGCAGGCCGTTCAGCCGCTCGATCAGGTAGTCGCCCTGCCGCTGCGCATTGCCCATGAGGTCTTCCTCATAGAGCACGTTCAGCGCCTCGATCGCCGAGACGCAGGCCTCGCCCATGCCGCCGAACGTGGCCTGGGCATGGATCAGCGCCGTCTTCGGCTTGCCATAGGCCTTCATGTATAGCTCGCGACGGGCGATCATCGCGCCCATCGCGGCCTTGGAGCCGCCCAGCGCCTTGGCGAGCGCGGTGACGTCCGGCACGACGCCGTCGCGCTCGAAGGCGAAGAACTGCCCGGTGCGACCGAGCCCGCACTGCACCTCGTCGGCGACCCAGAGCACGCCGTGCTTGTCACAGAGCGCGCGCAGTTCCCGCCAGAAGCCGAGCGGCGCCTCGACGATGCCGCCACCGCCCTGGATGGTCTCCATCACGACGATGCCGATCGACGGGTCGCTCTCCAGCGCCTGGCGCACGGCCTCTATGTCGCCGAAGGGCACCTTGACCCGGTTCTCGACCAGCTTGAACTGCGACTGGTAGAGCGTCGAATCCGTGACCGAGAGCACGCCCTTGGTCTTGCCGTGGAAGGAGTTCGCGGCATGCAGGATTTTGGACTTGCCCGGCCCCTGCGCCTGTTCGGCGACCTTCAGCGCCGCCTCCATCGCCTCCGAGCCGGTCGAGCCGAGGAAGACCATGTCGAGATCGCCGGGCGAGATCGCGGCGAGATTGGCCGCGAGCGCCGAGGCGTATTGCGACATGAACGCCATGCAGATCTCATGGCGGTTTTCGTCCTGGAATTTCTTCCGGGCCGCGACGATGCGCGGATGGTTGTGGCCGAAGGCGACCGAGCAGAACTCGCCGAAGAAATCGAGGATCTTGCGGCCGTCCTTGGTGATGTAGTGCATGCCCTCGGCGCGCTCGACGAGGATCTTGTCGAAGCCGAGCAGCTTCAGGAAATGCACCTGGCCGGGGTTGATATGGTTGGTGAAGAGCTCCTTCACCGTGGCGACGTCGAGCTGCTTGGCCTCCTCGACGCTGTAGAGCTTCGGGCGCGCCGGGGTGGCCGCGTCGGCGGTCTTGTAAGCGGGCATGCTCATGCGGCGAGGCTCCTCTGGGCCTGGACCTGCGGATCCTTGGCCTTGCGATATTCGGTGTAGGCGGCGAGCAGCATGTCCTCGTCGCGGTGCAGCGGCTTCCAGCCCAGCTCGCGCTTGGCCTTGGAGGTGTCGAGAATGCAGATCTCGTCGGCGATCATGTACTGCTCGGGGTCCATGATCGGCAGGTTGATCGCGTCGAGCGCGTTCAGCGTCAGCTTGACCAGCGGCGCCGGCGTCGGCAGCAGGATCGACTTCGAGCCGGCATGCTTGATCAGGTCGCCGAGCAGCTTCTTCACCGGCGGCGGATCGTCCGAGCCGAGATTGTAGGCCGAATTCGGGAAATCGGCCTTCCAGGCCGCAACGCAGGCGCTGGCGCAGTCGAACACCGAGATGAACTGGTAGGGGTTCTTGCCCGATCCGATCATCGGCACCGGCAGGTTGAGGTCGATCAGCTTGAACAGCTTGACGAGGATGCCCAGCCGCCCGGGCCCGATGATCAGCCGCGGCCGGAAGATCGGGATCTGGAAGCCGCGGTCGCGATAGGTCTGGGCCAGCGTCTCGGTCGCGAGCTTGCTCTCGCCATATTCGCCCAGCGGCTTGGCGGGATGCGTCTCGTCCTGCGGCACCGTCACCGAATGGCCGTAGATCATGTCGGTGGTGAAGTGGACGAGCTTGTGGGCGCCCGCCTTCTCCATCCAGCTCAGGATGTTCTGCGTGCCGTGATAGTTCACCGGCCAGAAGAAGTCGTGGCGCTCGGCGCGGGTGACGATCGGCGAGAGCATCTTGGCCGAGAGGTTGTAGACGAGGTCGTCCTGGCCGAGCGGAATCCCGGCGACGCTCTCGGCATCGGTCACGTCGATGCGGTGGAACGGCACCTTGGCGTAATGCGGATGCCGGCTCTTGACGATGTCGGCGACCAGCACCTCCTCGCCCATGGCCGAAAGGTCAGCCGCCAGATGCGAGCCGACGAAGCCGTCGCCGCCGATGATGATGTGCTTCATGGATGGCACCTCTGGTTCAGCGCGGCCGAAGCGGACGCTGGGCGCGCACTGGCACGGGGACGGGAACCGGCTGCGGTTCGAGCAGGGCGCCGAGGCGCATGAACAGGCGAACGATCAGATCCATGATGTCCCTCAGCTTTGTGCGATGAAGATGGTGCCGAGCACGATGAGACCGATGCCGGCGATGCGCGCCGGTCCGAGATCCTCGTGGAAGACGAAGAAGGCGTAGGCCGCGACCACGACATAGGCGAGGCTCAGGAAGGGGTAGGCGTAGGAGATCTGCACCTTCGAGAGCACGATCAGATGCGAGGCCATGCTGATGACGAAGGTGCACAGCCCCGCAAATACGAAGGGATTGAAGACCACCCGGAAGACGGTCGAGATCAGTCCGTCGCCCGCCACGTCCAGCGTCCCGACGCCGGTCATGCCGCGCTTCAGCATCAGCTGCGCCGCGGCGTTGGTCAGCACCGTGAACAGGATGAGAGGAAGATAGGCGTTCATCGGCGCAGAAACTCTTTGAAGGTCATCCGCTTTTCCAAGGTCATCCCGCGACAGGCATGTCGTGCGGCTCTTGGATGGAGCGTAAAATACTTCAAATGCGTTGCGCCGCGGGTCTTACCTCGCTGTAACGTTAAGATGATCCTGACAGGATCTCAGAAAGACGCCAGCTACCCGCCGGCCCGCTCCGCCGCCGGGCGCAGGGCCCGCGCCGCAATGCCCAGGATCTTCATCCGCGAGGCCAGCGTCGTCGGAGGCAGACCGAGAAGCGCGGCGGCGCCCTGCGGGCCGCTGACGCGTCCGCGACAGGTCTCCAGGGCCGCCATGATGCTGGCCCGGTCGCGCTCGCGCCGCTCTGCCTCGGTGAGGATCCCCGCACCCGTCGCCGCGGGCGCCGGGACAGCCGCGGGTGGCCGCCCGCTCTCCGGCAGCGCGATGAAAAGCCGCCCGTTGCGCGCCAGGATCGCCGCACGCTCGATGACGTTCTGGAGCTCGCGGACATTGCCCGGCCAATCATAGGCGCGCAGCCGCGCGACATCGCCCTCGCTCAGCTTCAGACCTTCGGTCTTGAGCTTGCGCTGCGCCCCGCCAAGGAAATGCAGCGCCAGCAGCGGAATGTCCTCCGGCCGCTCGCGCAGCGGCACGGAGACGATCGGGAAGACGTCGAGCCGGAAATAGAGATCCTCACGGAAGCGGCCCTCGCGCACCTCGCGGCGCAGATCCCGGTTGGTCGCCGCGATGATGCGGACATTGACGTGCCGCGTGCGCTCCTCGCCGACGCGCTCGAACTGCCCCTCCTGCAGCACGCGTAGCAGCTTGCCCTGCAGTTCGAGCGGGATCTCGCCGACCTCGTCGAGGAAGAGCGTGCCGCCGTCGGCGAGCTCGAAGCGGCCGATGCGGTCCCGCAGCGCGCCGGTGAAGGCGCCCTTCACATGGCCGAAGAACTCGCTCTCGAACAGTTCGCGCGGGATGGCGGCACAGTTCACCCGGATCAGCGGGCGCACATGGCGCTCGCTCGCCTCGTGGATCGCGCTGGCGATCAGCTCCTTGCCGGTGCCGGATTCGCCGGTGATCAGCACCGCGGCATCCGTCCGCGCCACCAGCTCGACCTGGCTCAGGATCTTCTGGATCGCGCCCGAGCGCCCGACGACGCCGCGATGGTTGCGCTCCAGCCGCATCTCCTCCTGCAGATAGGCGTTCTCCTGCTGCAGCCGCTCGCGCAGGCTGTCGACCTCGGCCAGCGCCGCCCGGAGGCGCTCGTCGGCCTCGTGACGCTGGCTGATGTCGCGGAAGATGATGACGGCCCCGACGAGCCGGCCGCGGTCGCGGATCGGCGTCGAGGTGTACTCGACCCAGAACCCCGTGCCGTCCTTGCGGAAGAACATCTCGTTCTCGACATGGTGGACCGCCCCGTCGCGGAAGGCGGCATAGATCGGGCATTCCTCATGCGGGTAATGCGTGCCGTCGGGCCGGTGGTGATGCACGCAGGCATGCATGTCCCGCCCGATCAGCTCGCCCGTCTCCCACCCCAGCATCGCCTCGCCGGCCGGGTTGACGAAGGTGGTGCGGCCCTCCGCATTGACCCCGAAGATGCCCTCGCCCGCCGCGCGCAGGATCAGCTGGTTGCTGCGCTCGATCTCCTGGAACAGCCGCTCGGTGCGGCGCCATTCGGTCAATCCGGCGCGCAGATGCTCCTCGGCGTCGGCGTCGAGATCGCGCCGGTGCCGCGCCTCGAGATCGTAGAGCGTCAGCAGGATCGACGGGTCGGGCTGGGTCAAGAGCCGCGCGCCGATGCACTCGGCGTGGAGCGCCTCGCCATCGGCCCGCTGCGGCGAAAGCGAGCGTGTCCAGTAGCGGCCCTTGTGCAGCACCGCCTCGGTGAAGACCGTCAGCGCCGCAGCCTGGCCCGGGAACACAGAGAGCACCGAGGCGCCGACGAGCTCGCGCTCGGCAGGCGTCAGCAGGCGCCGCGCCTCCTCATTAGCCGCCAGGATCCGGCCGGTCGTCACATCCACCGCCAGCGCGGCGTCGACCATGCTCTCGAACAGCCATGTGGTCTGCGGCGAAGCGGACGAGGGGATCACGGCAGCTCACGAATTTTCGTTATCTGGAACACGATTTTTCGTGATTCACGAGAATTCGTCAAGCGCGAACTCGCGCTAAGTCCTTGATGTTTCGTCGCCCATTGCGCTCGGCCTGGTTGGCCCGCCGCTTGCTAAAACCACTGCAGCGACCAGCCGCCCACTCGATCAGCCGGAGGACACGCGCATGGCCTTGTTCAAGAACCCGTTCGACGCCGACCGCCGCATCCGCCGCGGCTGTGATTGCGGCCGGCACGAGAGCCAGTCCGCGCATGAGCGGGCGATTCGGGCCGAGGCCGCCGAAGTATCCGCGACGGAGGATGGACGCTATCAGCGCGTCGTCGAGAACGCCGTGATGCGGGCGCTGTTTCCACAGGATGCGCAGCGCCGCTTCTTCCTGAAGCAGGTCGGCGCCTCGACCGCCCTGGCCGCGATCTCGAGCCTCTTCCCGCTGGCGGCCGCCACCGAGGCCTTTGCCCAGGCGGTGCCGGAGAAGAAGGACCTCAAGGTCGGCTTCATCCCGATCACCTGCGCGACGCCGATCATCATGGCTTCGCCGATGGGCTTCTATGCCAAGCACGGTCTCAACGTCGAAGTGATCAAGACCGCCGGCTGGGCCGTGATCCGCGACAAGACGATCAACAAGGAATACGACGCCGCCCACATGCTCTCGCCGATGCCGCTGGCGATCTCGATGGGCGCGGGCTCAAACCCGATTCCCTATACGATGCCGGCGGTCGAGAACATCAACGGCCAGGCCATCACGCTGGCGATGAAGCACAAGGACAAGCGCGATCCGAAGTCCTGGAAGGGTTTCAAATTCGCCGTGCCCTTCGACTATTCGATGCACAACTACCTGCTGCGCTACTATCTCGCCGAGAACGGCATCGATCCCGACACGGATGTCCAGATTCGCGCCGTACCGCCGCCGGAGATGGTCGCCAATCTCCGAGCCGACAACATCGACGGCTTCCTCGCGCCCGATCCGGTCAACCAGCGCGCGGTCTTCGACGGCGTCGGATTCATCCACATCCTCTCCAAGGAGATCTGGGACGGGCATCCCTGCTGCGCCTTCGCGGCTTCCAGGGAGTTCGTGACGCAGACCCCCAACACCTATGCCGCGCTGCTGAAGGCGATCATCGACGCCACAGCCTTCGCCTCCAAGGCCGAGAACCGGAAAGCAATCGCCGAGGCGATCGCGCCGGCAAACTATCTCAACCAGCCGGTGACGGTGGTCGAGCAGGTGCTGACCGGGACCTATGCGGACGGGCTCGGCAATGTCAGGCGCGACCCCAAGCGCATCGATTTCGACCCCTTCCCCTGGGAGGGCTTCGCGGTCTGGATCCTCACCCAGATGAAGCGCTGGGGCCAGATCAAGGGCGATGTCGACTATGCCAAGGTGGCCAAGGAGGTCTTCCTCCAGACCGACACCGCCAAGCTGATGACCGAAGTCGGGCTGACGCCGCCGACCGGCTCGAAGACCATCGTCGTGATGGGCAAGACCTTCGACGCGACCAAGCCGGAGGACTACATCAAGAGCTTCGCGATCAAGCGGACGTGAGGCGTTCTGTGTCGCGCGAAACGCCAACCGTCATTGCGAGCGAAGCGAAGCAATCCAGCGCCTCGCGCCGACGCTGGATTGCTTCGTCGGCTGCGCCTCCTTGCAATGACGGCGGAGTCCTGACATGACCCTCCCCCTCAACCTGCGCGCGCTGGTGCTCTCTCTGGCGATCCTCGTCGTCTTCCTCGTGGGCTGGCATGTCGGCACCCAGTCCGGCGGCGCCGGGCCGGCCGCCAACATCGACCCCGAATACGCCAAGCTGATGGGCCTTGAGGTGACGCAGGGCAAATCGGCCATGCCCGGCCCGCTCGACGTCGCCGCGACGATCTGGGGGCATCTGCGCGACCCCTTCTACGACAAGGGCCCCAACGACAAGGGGCTCGGCATCCAGCTCGCCTATTCGCTCGGCCGCGTCCTGCTCGGCTATGCGCTGGCGGTACTGCTCGCGGTCCCGCTCGGCTTCCTGATCGGCATGTCGCCGCTGATCTCGAAGGCGCTCGACCCGTTCATCCAGGTTCTGAAACCCATCTCCCCGCTCGCCTGGATGCCGCTCGCGCTCTACACGATCAAGGACTCCAGCGTCTCCGCGATCTTCGTGATCTTCATCTGCTCGGTCTGGCCGATGCTGCTGAACACGGCCTTCGGCGTCTCGGCCGTGCGCAAGGAATGGCTCAACGTCGCCCGCACGCTCGAGGTCGGGCCCGTCCGGCGCGCCTTCACCATCATCCTACCGGCAGCCGCACCGACGATCCTGACCGGCATGCGCATCTCGATCGGCATCGCCTGGCTCGTCATCGTCGCCGCCGAGATGCTCGTGGGCGGCACCGGCATCGGCTACTTCGTCTGGAACGAGTGGAACAACCTCTCGATCACCAATGTCATCGTCGCCATCACCGTCATCGGCGTGATGGGCATGATCCTGGACCAGACGCTCGCCCGCCTGCAGCGCGCCGTGACCTATCCGGATTGAGGCGATGAGCGACCGTTACATCTCGATCGAGGGCATCGCCCGCCGCTATCCGAAGGCCGGCGGCGGCACCACCACCGTCTTCGAGGATCTCTGGTTCTCGATGAGGAAGGGCGAGTTCGTTTGCGTCATCGGCCATTCCGGCTGCGGCAAGACGACCGTGCTCAACATCCTCAATGGGCTCGACGCGCCCGATGACGGGGCGGCCATCGTCGACGGCAAGGCGATCGAGGGCCCTTCGCTCGACCGCGCCGTGATTTTCCAGGGCCATTCGCTGCTGCCCTGGCGCAGCGTGCTGGGCAATGTCGCCTATGCTGTCGCTGCAAAACACCGCGACTGGCCGAAGGCGAAGGTCACGGCCCATGCCATGGCCTTCATCGAGAAGGTCGGCCTCAAGGGCTCGGAGCTGAAGAAGCCGTCGGAGCTTTCCGGCGGCATGAAGCAGCGCGTCGGCATCGCCCGCGCGCTCTCGATCGAGCCCAAGATGATGCTGATGGACGAGCCCTTCTCGGCGCTCGACGCGCTCACCCGCGGCACGCTGCAGGACGAGGTCCGCCGCATCTGCCTGGAGACCGGCCAGACCGCCTTCATGATCACCCATGACGTCGACGAGGCGATCTATCTCGCCGACCGGATCGTGCTGATGACCAACGGCCCGCAGGCGATGATCGCCGAGATCGTCGAGAACCCGCTGCCGCGCGACCGCATCCGCACCGAGGTCCACCACCACCGCGACTACTACGCCATCCGCAACCACCTGATCGACTTCCTCGTGGTGCGCTCGAAGAGCTTCAGGGACGCCATCCCCGAGGGCTACGACCGCCGCCACCCGCCGGTCGTGCGACCCAGCGCCGACGGGCCCGGCCCCGACGCCGGCCGCAAGGCGGCCTGACGACCACCTCCTCCACCTCCTCAAGAAACCGACACGCCAAGGAGACCGACCCCATGAAGCGCGAAGAGCTCACCGAGAAGATCCTCGACATCAAGCGCGAGAAGGGCTGGAGCTGGAAATACATCACCGAGGAAATCGGTGGCATGTCCGAGGTGCTGATCGTCGGCGCCCTGCTCGGCCAGATGAAGCTGGTCAAGCCGCTCGCCGAAAAGGCCGCCGCCCTCTTCGGCCTGACCGAGAACGAGAAGCGTATGCTCAACGAGGTGCCCTATCGCGGCACCGGCACGCCGATGCCGCCGACCGATCCGCTGATCTACCGCTTCTACGAGATGGTGATGGTCAACGGCCCGGCCTGGAAGGCGCTGATCGAGGAGGAGTTCGGCGACGGCATCATGTCGGCGATCGACTTCAACATCGAGTTCGAGCGCGAGCCAAACCCGAAGGGCGACCGCGTCAAGATCGGCATGTCCGGCAAGTTCCTGCCCTACAAATATTACGGCAACGAGCAGGGCATCCCCGATTATGGCTTCAAGGAAGCCTGAGCCCCGCGGCGGGGGCGCTCAGCCCTCGCCATGGCCGCGGCGGATGCGCCGCACCGCCGCCCAGACTCCGAGCAGCGCGACCGGCACGAACAGCGCCGTCGCGAGGCCGGGCTCGATCTTGAGCCAGCCCGAATCCTTCGCGCCCTTGGCGAGATAGCCGAACAGGCTGACGATGTAATAGGCGATCGCCGCGACCGAGAGCCCCTCGACCGTCTGCTGCAGTCGCAACTGCAGGCGCGTGCGCTCGTTCATCGCCGCCAGCAGGTCGCGGTTCTGCTGCTCGAGCGCGACGTCGACGCGCGTGCGCAGCAAATTGGCGGCGCGTGCCAGCTTGGTCGCGAGATCGGCCTGGCGCTCCTGAAGCATCTGGCAGGTGCGCATCGCCGGCGCCATGCGCCTTGCCAGGAAGGCGGAGATCGTCGGCCAGCCGTCATGCCCCTGCTCGCCGATGGCGACGAGCCGCTGCTGGACGATGTTGTCATAGGCGCGGCTCGCCCCGAAGCGGTAGTTTGAGGAGGCGGCTTCCGCCTCCAGCCGCGAAGCGAGCGCCGTCATCTCGTCGAGCAGCGCATGGTCGGCGGCGAGCCCGTCCGTCTGCGTCATCGTGCCCGCGATGCGCACCAGCGTCTCCTCGGCGCGGCGCACGGAGGGGCCGATGCGCTGCGATTCCGGCATGCCGAGCAAAGCGAGCGTCCGGTAGGTCTCGATCTCGAGCAGGCGCTGCGCCAGCGCCCCGGCCCGCGCCGGGGTCAGTTCGCGGTCGAGCACCAGGATGCGCACGAAGCCGTCCGCGCCCGCCCGGAAATCCGTCGCCGCGATCGCCCCGCCATTGTCGACCAGCGAGGCCGCGAGGCTGGCGGGGTCGAACAGCGCCCCGAGATCGGGCTCGGCGGCGACCGGCATCAGATGCAGATCCGCCGCGACCAGATGCGGCCCCGGCTGCGGCAGGCCGCGCATGCCATGCGGCAGAGCGCCGGTCGGTGGCAGGAAAGGCGTCGCCTCCGTGCCCGGCAACTCCCAGCTATAGGTCGTGAACTCGCTGTGCTGCTCCCAGCGCAGGCTGGTTTCGCCGAAGCGGACGCGGTGATGCTTGGCGTCGTCGAGCGGCCCCGGCACACCGCGCTCGGCGCAGAAACGGGAGAGTGCCACGCGGTCGGCCGCCGCCTGGCGGGAATCGGTCATGAAGGCGAAGTGCAAAAGCCGCCGCGGCGTCTCCAGCGGCGCGAAGGGCCGGGCATGGACCTCCGCGAGGATGGCACCGCGCTCCGGATGCGGAACGAGCGACGCCGGATCGTCGAAACTGCTGGCCGCCATGCTCCACCCCTCCGGAGCGGGTCTGCGCCCTCTCCCACAGGAAGCTTGCGTCATCGCGGGGCGGGTTGCCAACCCCACGCACCGCCGCAGCCTGAGGCGCGCAGCCTGCTGTCGCGATCGGGCCAGCCGATCTCCTAGAATAGGGCACCGGACAAGGAGACCGTCATGCCCCTGCCCAATCGCGTCGCGCCCGATGGCGGCCTGCTCGCCGTGCCGGCCCGGGGCCTGCTCATGGGCAATCGCGGCGGGCGCTTCCATGATCCGCAGACCCGCGCCTTGCCGCGCCGCATCCAGGCGAGCCGGCAATGGATCTGCTGTGTCCTGTTCTTCAGGAACCGCCTCCGCCAGGTCTGGGGTCGGGGCTACACCGAGCTGTTCTTCTGCGACGAGGTCACCGCGCTTGCGGCCGGGCATCGGCCCTGCATGGAATGTCGCCGTAAGGATGCGCTGGCCTACCGAGCCGCGCTGGTCCAGGGGCTGGGCCTGCACGAGACACCGCTCTTTCCCGAGATCGACCGGCTGCTGGACGACGAGCGCCGCGACGGCCGGGCGAAACGCCTGCATCGGCTGCCGGCCGAGACCCTGCCGGACGGCGCGATGATCGCCGAGGAGGGTCGCTTCCTGGCGCTGCGCGCCGATGCGGCACTGCTCTGGTCGCCGGACGGCTATGTCGGCCAGCAGCTCCGGCCGGCGGGACCGGTGTCGGTGCTGACGCCGCCGGCCTCGCTCGCCGCCCTGTCGTGGGGCTATAGCCCGCTCTGGCATCCGAGCGCCCGGTCCGCGCCCTGACCATTTTTGGGAAGCACCGGCTAAGACATTGATTTACGGCACCGCCTGCCCCATCAGCGCCCGCATAGCGGAATGACCGCAGGACGACAGGGGGAAACGCGATGAAGAAACTCGTTTGGGCGCTTGCACTGGCCACGGCTCTCGCCGGCCCGGCCGCGATCGGCGCGGCCATGGCCGGCGCGGTTTCCATTACCGCGGCGGAGCCCGTGGCCGTGGTGACGATCCCCGACAGCTGGGCTCAGTCCAAGGTCGATCGCGGTGTCCAGATCAAGACGCCCGACGAGGAGATCTATGTCTGGTTCGAACTGGTCCCGGCCGACCAGCTCGACGCCCTCCAGAAGGAGCACGACGCCTATTTCGCCCGCGAAGGCGTCAAGTTCACCGGCTCGACCGAGACCCTGACACGCGAGATCAACGGGCGCCCCTGGTCCTTCACCGAACTCAAGGCGACGAGCAGCGACGGCCCCTCGATCGTCCGCTATCTCGCCATCAATCCCAAGGTCGCCAGCGGCAA
This sequence comes from Methylobacterium sp. CCH7-A2, assembly GCF_001557075.1. Taxonomy (NCBI): domain Bacteria; kingdom Pseudomonadati; phylum Pseudomonadota; class Alphaproteobacteria; order Hyphomicrobiales; family Methylobacteriaceae; genus Methylobacterium; species Methylobacterium sp. CCH7-A2. Next base: position 8,926 of record NZ_LSKN01000039.1, on the reverse strand, counting down.
GATCATCATGATGACTTACTGGGCCTCGGAAGAAGGCCATGTGAAGCACGACAAGGCGATGCAGGCCATGATCGACAGCATCGCGTTCAAATAGGCGGCGGCGCCCAAGCCCCGGCAAGGAACCTTCGGCGCGCGGCCGGCGTTGCATCCGCATCGTCATCACCAATTTCCGGGGCTGATTTCCATGCGTTCGATTGCTCTCTGGCTGCTCGGCGTTCCGATTCCGATCATCATCCTGCTCTGGTTCTTCATGCGCTGACGGTCTCCCGTCACGCTGACGAGATGGCCGGGTTCGCCCGGCCATTTTGCGTTGGCGATCGCCGTTCCCGACAGGAGGCGGCAGCAGGAGGGTGCTAGGAGCGGCGAGGACGCATTGCCGGTCTGCGTCCGTGCGCCATCGCCCCGTCGCAGGACCCGACCTATATGCCGCCCATGACATCCATCATTTCGGTTTCCGGCCTGTCCAAGACCTATGCCTCCGGCTTCCAAGCGCTGAAGACCGTCGATCTCGACATCCGCCGCGGCGAGATCTTCGCCCTGCTCGGTCCCAATGGCGCCGGCAAGACGACGCTGATCAGCATCATCTGTGGACTGGTCAATCCGAGCACAGGGACCGTCCGTGCCGATGGCCATGACATTCTTGGCGATTATCGCGCCGCCCGCGCCAAGATCGGTCTCGTCCCGCAGGAGCTGACCACCGACGCCTTCGAGACGGTGCGCGCCACGGTCTCCTTCAGCCGCGGCCTCTTCGGCAGGCCGAGGGACCCCGCCCTGATCGAGCAGATTCTTCGGGACCTCTCGCTCTGGGACAAGCGCGACACCCAGATCCGCCGTCTCTCGGGCGGCATGAAGCGACGCGTCATGATCGCCAAGGCGCTGGCCCATGAGCCGCGCATCCTCTTCCTGGACGAGCCGACGGCGGGCGTCGATGTCGAATTGCGCCAGGACATGTGGCAGCTCGTGCGCCGCCTGCGCGATAACGGCGTCACCATCATCCTGACCACGCATTACATCGAGGAGGCCGAAGAAATGGCCGACCGGATCGGCGTGATCAGCAAGGGCGAGATCATCCTCGTCGAGGACAAGACGGAGCTGATGCGCAAGCTCGGCCGCAAGCAGCTCACCCTCAGCCTCCAGGCGCCGCTCGCCGCCCTGCCAGACAGCCTCGCGGCCTATGATCTCGCGCTCGCCGCCGGCGGCGAGGAACTCGTCTTCACCTATGACACGAAGGCCGAGCGCACCGGCATCACCGCGCTGCTGCAGGCGCTGGGCGAGGCCGGCATCCGCTTCAAGGATTTGCGGACGAGCCAGAGCTCGCTCGAGGACATCTTCGTCAGTCTCGTCAGGAGCCGCTCATGACATCGTTCGACAATGCGGTGGCTCCGCGCTTCAACTGGCGCGCCATTGCCGCGATCTATCGTTTCGAGATGGCGCGCACCCTGCGCACGCCGCTGCAGAGCGTCGTTTCACCTGTGCTGTCGACCTCGCTGTATTTCGTCGTCTTCGGCGCCGCGATCGGTTCCCGCATGCAGGCCATCGACGGGGTCGCCTATGGCGCCTTCATCGTGCCGGGGCTGATCATGCTGACGCTACTCACCCAGAGCATCGCCAACGCCTCCTTCGCGATCTACTTCCCGAAATTCACCGGCACGATCTACGAGCTGCTCTCGGCGCCCGTGGCGTGGTGGGAGGTGGTGATCGGCTATGTCGGCGCGGCGGCGACCAAATCCGTCGTCCTCGGCCTGATTATCCTGCTCACAGCAACATTCTTCGTGCCGCTGCGGATCGAACATCCGCTCTGGATGCTGCTCTTCCTCGTGCTGACGGCGGTGACGTTCAGCCTGTTCGGCTTCATCATCGGCATCTGGGCGGACGGTTTCGAGCGGCTGCAGGTCATTCCGCTGCTGGTGGTGACCCCGCTCGCCTTCCTCGGCGGCTCCTTCTACTCGATCGAGATGCTGCCGCCTTTCTGGCGCACGGTCGCGCTGTTCAACCCGGTCGTCTATCTGATCAGCGGGTTCCGCTGGAGCTTCTTCGGCGTCGCCGATGTCGGCGTCGGCATCAGCCTGGGCATGACGCTGGCCTTCCTGCTCGTCTGCACCGTCGCCACGGCCTGGATCTTCCGCACCGGCTACCGCCTCAAGAACTGAGGCGGTAGCCGGTCGAAAATTCAGCTCGCGCTGCGCGTCGCCTGCCAGTCCTGTGCCTGGCCAGCACCCTCGCTGCGCCCGCTCATGCGTCCGTCCGTGACGGTGCCCGTGTAACGCCGGCCGTCGGCGACGAAGCTGATCTCGCTGCCACGCATCCGCGCCTCGGTGATGGGCAGCGCCTTGCCGCCGCGCGTCAGCGTGCCCTCGAGCATCTGGAAGCTCTGCTTCAGGCTGAGTTCGCCATCGCCCAGACGCCAGGTGCCGGCAACCTTGGCGGGGACGACCCAGAAATGCGCCCGGCAGAAATTGACGCAGTTCTCGGCCAGGACGGCCGTCTCGTCCGGCGTCCACTCATCCATGGTGAAGGTGTTGGAGACGACGCGGGTGCCCGGCTTCATGTTCAGCAGCGTCGGCCGGAGCCGCAGATTGAGCTCCGGCAGCAGGAACAGCGTCACCACCGTCGCCTCCGAGAAGTCCGCCTCGAAGATGTCGCCCCGCTCGAACCGAGCGCGGTCGGAAACGCCTTCGGCCTCGGCGTTGCGCTGCGACAGCGTGACGAGATCGGGATTGTACTCGATGCCCCGGGCCGTGAGGCCCCGCTTCGCGGCGGCGATGACGGTGCGTCCGTCGCCGGAGCCGAGATCGACGAGCTTGTCCTCCTTGGTCACCTTCGCCATGTCGAGCATGCGCTGAACCAGCGCGTCCTGCGTCGGCACCCAGACCACGTCCTTGCCGGCCTGGCCCGACTGGGGGACATAGGCCGGCGCCGTCGTCGTCGTGTCCTTGCCGGCCTGAGCCGGCTGCGCATGCGACGGGACGGTGCCCAGCGCGAGCATCGAGACCGCGCAGGCGGCCGCAAATGTCCGGAACGTTTTCATCGTCTCTCTCCTGGTTGAACGAGGATCGGCGCAGGCGACGCGGCGAGGGCGACGTCGGCCGGCGGGGAAGCGGGGCTGCGCTCGTCCTCGCTGCGCCGGCTCTGGAACAGCAGCAGAGGCAGGCCGGCCAGCACGACGCCGAGTCCGATCAGGGCGCCCTTGCCCGTGTAAGCGAGACTGGCGTGGAGCATGTAGGCGCAGGTCAGCGCGAAGAGCGCGGGCGTCAGCGGGTAGAGCGGCACCTTGAAGGGACGGACACGATCCGGCTCGCGCCAGCGCAGGATCGGCAGCGCCAGGGCGACCAGCAGCAGGAAGGCCCAGAACACCGGCGCGCTGTAGTCGACCATGGCCTGGAACCCGTCGCGGCTGGCCGCGCCTAGCGCGACCAGCAGCAGCGCGACAGCCCCCTGCGCAATCAGCCCATTGGCCGGCGCACGGCCGCGCTCGTTCCAGTCTCCGACGCGCGGCAGCAGCGTGATGTCGCGTGCCATTGCGAAATAGACCCGAGCCCCGGTGAAGATCGTCGCATTCAGGGTCGACAGCGCGGCGACCACGATCGCGAGGCTGACGATCAGCGCACCCGACTCGCCGGCGACACGTCGCATCATGTCGGTCGCGACCGCCTGCGATCCACGCAGCCCGTCGAGACCCAGGATCGCCAGCAGCGCCGCATTGGCGGCGACATAGAGACCCACCAGGACCGCGGTTCCGATCACCAGCACGCGGACCATGTTGCGGCCTGGATCGCGCAATTCACCCGAGAGATAGGCCGCCTCGTTCCAGCCGCCGTAGGTCAGCAGGACGAAGATCATCGCCAGGCCGAGAGCGCCGGCATTCGGCGTCGCCGCGGCCGCGGCGGCGGGGGCGGCTGCGCCCACGCTGCCGAACAAGCCCCAGCCGATGATCGCCGCGATCAGCCCGACCTCGATGAAGGTCACCGCGATCTGCAGCGTCTTGCTCTGGATCGTCCCGGCGACGTTAAGGCCGGTCAGCACCACGATCGCCAGTGCCGCATAGAGCGCCGGACCATAGGGGCCGAGCGGCACCACCTGCGCGGCATAGTCGCCGAGGACGAAGGCGACCGCCGCGATCGCACCGGTCTGGATCACCGAGCCGCGGGCCCAGCCGAACAGCACCGCGACGGGCCGGCCATAGGCCCGCCCGAGGAAATGATACTCGCCGCCGGCATGGGGATGGGCCGCCGCGAGTTCGGCATAGCAGAGTGCGCCGATCAGGGTGACGAGGCCGCCCGCGACCCAGACGCCGAGGAAGGCCGCTTCGCTGCCGACATTGGCCGCGATCAGCGATGGCGTCTTGAAGATGCCGATGCCCACGACGATCCCGACCATGATCGTGACGGCGTCGAAAACCGACAGCGTCGGCTGTGGGTCGCTGCGGTGCGGCTCGGTCATCCTGTCCCCTTCTGCGTTTGGCGCAGCGAGGGAAACGCATGACGGGCCGATATGACAGCACAGAGTGCGTCACGAAGCCGTCCGAAGCGATCACGGACCCGTGAACCTGCGCTTTCGAACGATGTCGGAGATGATTTGGGTCGTCAGGCGGCCTTCATCTCGGCGAAGAACGTGCCGACGGCGCTGCGCAGCGCATGGGCTTCCCGCGCCAGATTTTCCGCAGTGCTGAGCGCGCGATTGGCCGAGAGCATCGCGGCCTGGGAAGTCGCCGTCACCTCCTGCATCTGGCGGGCGACGCCCGCTGTGCCGTCGGCGGTGGCCTGGGCGCTGCTGGCGATCTCCGAGGTCGCGCCCATCTGCTGCGCGGTCGCACCGGCGATGGCAACCGTCTGCTGCGCCACCTCGCCCATGACCCGTGCGATCGTCTCGATCGCGGCCACGGCACCCTTGGTCTCGCTCTCGAAAGCGGCGATGCGCTCGGCGATCTCGTCGGTCGCCTGGGCAGTCCGGTCCGCCAGCAGCTTGACCTCCCCGGCGACGACCGCAAAGCCGCGCCCCGCCTCGCCCGCGCGAGCCGCCTCGATCGTCGCGTTGAGCGCGAGCAGATTGGTCTGGGCCGCAATCTCGCGGATCAGGCCGATGACCCGCGCGATGCTTTCCGACGCACCGAGCAGATTGCCGACGTTGGTTCGCGCCCGTGCGGCGTCTCCGGCTGCGCTCCGGACGACATTGTCGGTGTGCCCGATCCGCTCCGCGATATCCGAGATCGACTCCGACAGCTGCTCCGAGGCGGCGGCGATGGAGCGGACATTGTCGGAAGCGTCGAGTGCGGCCGCGCGCGCCTCGTTGGCCTGGGCCGTCGCACTCGTTGCTACGGCGTTCAGGCTGCGCGCCGTCTCCTCCATCTCGTCGGCGCTGAGCCGAACGGTGTCGAGAACCTGATCGATCCTGACATTGAAATCCGCCGTGAGCTCCTCGCGCTTGGCCTGCCGGCGCAGCCGCGCCGCATCGGACGCCGTCGCCTCGGCCTCGAGGCCTGCGCGCTCCGTCGCGGTCTTCAGAAAGACGGCCACAGAGCGCGCCATATCGCCGATCTCGTCGCGCTGGCGGATCGAGGGGATCTCCGTAACGTCCTCGGCATCGGCCAGGCGCTGCATCGTCGTAGCGAGGCGTCGCAGCGGCCGCGACACGCGCAGATGGACGAGGGCGAGCGCACCAAGGAAGCCGACGACCACCAGGGCCCCGCCGACGATCTGGAGCCAGAGGCTGTGGTTCTGCAGCACCTCGCGCTCGGCATCCGTCACGGCGGCGCGGCTTTCGTTGAGCAGGGCGACATTCCTCAGCGCCGCATTGAGAACCTTGCGGTTGTTGCGGTTGGTCTCGTTGTTGCCGAAGGCATTGGCGGCGGCGGGCCCCTGCTCGCGCCCGAGCCGAGCGAGTTCGGTGCGGAAGGCGACGAAGTCATCGAGCTGGCGCGAGACCACCTCGAAGGCCGCAAGCTCGTGGGCGGCGTAGAGGTTGCGCCACTCGGCCGCGAGCCGCTTGATCTGGACGAGATCGGCGAGCAGCGGCAGCGCGAAACGCTCGGCGTCACGGGCGTCCGCCGCCATGTAGATGCCGCGCGATTCCATCACCACCGCGTTGACGAGGCTGTCCATTCGTTCGGCCAGGATGGTGCGCTGCGTCACCGTCTCCATCTCGCTCGTCATGGCGGCATAGCGCGACAGCGCATGGGCTCCGATGCCGACGGCCAGCATGGCGGCCACCGCGAACGCCGCAAAGGCGCCGAAGATCTGGGTCGATATTTTCCTCGGGCCGAGCATCGAGACGCCTTCCGTAAGGGAATCACGCTCCCCCGGTTCGGCGGGATGATGGGATCAAAGGGTTAACGGGGGCTAACCTCACGGCTTCTCGCGCGATGGCGACACCGGACCCGCCGCGGCGATTGACTTCGCCCGCCCCATCCTGTTCTCACACCGCCATGACCGACATTCAGACCTCCGCCGCGCCGGCAGGCGACGCCGCCCCGCATGCGCGCCGCCGCACCTTCGCGATCATCTCCCACCCCGACGCCGGCAAGACCACGCTGACCGAGAAGCTGCTCTATTTTGGCGGCGCGATTCAGCTCGCGGGCGAGGTGCGTGCCAAGCAGGGCCGGCGCCAGACCTCCTCGGACTGGATGAAGATCGAGCGCCAGCGCGGCATCTCGGTCGTCACCTCGGTGATGACCTTCGAATATGGCGGCCACGTCTTCAACCTCCTGGACACGCCGGGCCACGAGGACTTCTCGGAAGACACCTATCGAACCCTGACGGCGGTCGACAGCGCGGTGATGGTGATCGACGCCGCCAAGGGCATCGAGGCGCGCACCAAGAAGCTGTTCGAAGTCTGCCGCCTGCGCGACATCCCGATCGTCACCTTCATCAACAAGGTCGACCGCGAGACCCGCGACCTGTTCGACCTGATCAACGAGATCGAGACCACGCTGGCCCTTGATGTCGCGCCCATGACTTGGCCGGTCGGCCGCGGCCGCGAGTTCGTCGGCACCTATGATCTCAAGGCCAACAGCTTCCGCCGCAACCAGAAGGGCGACGAGAGCGCCGAGGATCTCGCCGTCTCCGGCCCGGACGACAAGCTTTTCGACGAGCTCCTGCCGCACGGTGCCGCCGAGACCTGGCGCGAGGAGGTCTTCCTCGCCAGCGAAGGGCTGAAGCCCTTCGACCTCGAGGCCTTCCGCGAGGGACATCTGACGCCGCTCTATTTCGGCGCGGCGCTGCGCGACTACGGCGTGCGCGACCTGATCGACGCGCTCGGCGCGCTGGCGCCCAGCCCGCGTGCCCAGGTAGCCGACAAGCGCGCCATCCAGGCGGACGAGCCGAAGATGACCGGCTTCGTCTTCAAGATCCAGGCGAACATGGATCCCAACCACCGCGACCGCATCGCCTTCATGCGCGTCTGCTCGGGCAAGCTCTCGCGCGGCATGAAGGCGAAGCTCGTGCGGACCGGCAAGCCGATGCCGCTCAATGCGCCGCAATTCTTCTTCGCGCGCGACCGCTCGATCGCGGAGGAGGCCTTCGCCGGCGACATCGTCGGCCTGCCGAACCACGGCACGCTGCGCATCGGCGACACGCTGACCGAGGGCGAGGACGTCGTCTTCAAGGGTGTGCCGAGCTTCGCCCCGGAAATCCTGCGCCGCGTGAAGCTCAAGGACGCGATGAAGGCCAAGAAGCTGCGCGAGGCCCTGCAGCAGATGGCAGAAGAAGGTGTCGTCCAGATCTTTTTGCCCCATGACGGCGCCCCCGCCATCGTCGGCGTCGTCGGCGCGCTCCAGCTCGACGTGCTCAAGGAGCGCATGGATGTGGAGTACTCGCTACCGGTCGACTTCGAGCCCTGCCAGTTCTCGATTGCGCGCTGGGTCTCCTCCGAGGACAAGGCGGCACTGCAGAAATTCGTCGCCTCCAAGCCCTCTTCCATGGCGGACGATCTCGACGGGGATCCGGTCTTCATGGCGTCCAGCCAGTTCACGCTGAAATACGACGCCGAGCGCGTGCCCGACGTCACCTTCTCGGACATCAAGGACTATCAGAAGGTCGCGCGCGGCTGAGCAGCCTCAGCGGCTGTTGCGTCGAGGCCACAGCAGGCCGGACTGTCGCCGGATTTGATCCCGATCAAATCGAAGTTGACAGGATCGAGGCTTCTGGAGGACGGGAGCCGCGAGCACGCAGACGTGCCACGGTCTCGTTTCTGGGGGCCTTCGCCATGTCACGCATACTTCGTCTCGCCGCCTGCGCCGCGCTGCTCGCCGGCACCGCCCTGACCTCGGCCGGTGCGGCCGACCTGCCTTCCGCCAAGACCGCGCCGATCGCGCCGGTGCTGACGCAGTGGAGCCCGTGGATGATCCGCGGCCGTGCGCTGGCGGTGGTGCCGCAGGAGAGCGCCAAGCTCCGGCTCGGTGGCGCGCCGATTGTCGGCGGCGACGTCGATATCTCCAACTCGGTCGTCCCCGAGCTCGATATCAGCTACTTCTTCACCAAGAACATCGCCGTCGAGCTGATCCTCGGCGTCACCCCGCACAAGGTGAAGGGCGCTGGGGCGCTCGCCGGAGCGCAGATCGGCTCGGCCTGGCTGCTGCCGCCGACCCTAATGCTGCAGTATCACTTCACCGATTTCGGCGCCTTCAAGCCTTATGTCGGCGTCGGCGTGAACTACACCGTCTTCTTCAACGAGAAGGCCAAAGGCGGCTTCACCAGTTTCGATCTGAAGGACAGCTTCGGCTTCGCCCTGCAGGCCGGCTTCGACTACATGATCGACAAGAACTGGGGCTTCAACTTCGACGTCAAGAAGATCTTCCTCGAGCCTAAGGTCAAGGTCAACAACGGCCTCATCGCCGGCAAGGTCAAGATCGATCCGTGGCTGATCGGCGCCGGTGTCACCTACCGGTTCTAAGTCCGCTCCCGTTTGGCTGGGGGGCCTGGGGGGCTGGGGG
>NZ_LSKN01000038.1:0-498 GCF_001557075.1 Methylobacterium sp. CCH7-A2 | reverse complement strand
TCACATAGGTCGCGTCGATCCAGAGATAGGGCCAGTCGCCCTCGATCGGCCGGTCAAGGAAGGCCTGCACCCGCTCGTCGATCTCCTCGCAGAGCCGCGAGACCTGGCTCTTGGAGATGCCGCTCATCCCCATCGCCTTGACCAGGTCGTCGACCGAGCGGGTCGAGATGCCCTGGATGTAGGCCTCCTGAATCACCGCCGTCAGCGCTTTCTCGGCCATCCGGCGCGGCTCGAGGAAACCCGGAAAGTAGCTGCCCTTCCTCAGCTTGGGGATGCGCAGCTCGACCGTGCCGGCGCGCGTCTCCCAGTCCCGCTCGCGATAGCCGTTGCGCTGAGCCAGCCGCTCCGGGCTCTTCTCGCCAAAGCCGGCGCCGGTCAGTCCGCCGACCTCAAGCTCCATCAGACGCTGGGCGGCAAAGCCGATCATCTCGCGCAGAAGATCAGCGTCGGGGCTCTTCTCCAGCAGCCCGCGCAGGTTCATCATCTCGTCGGTCATCG
>NZ_LSKN01000037.1:0-237 GCF_001557075.1 Methylobacterium sp. CCH7-A2 | reverse complement strand
TCAAGGCCTTCACCGACGCCAATCCCGAGACAACCAACCAGGGCCGGTTCCTGGCGAGCCGGCCCGTCCCCGCCTCTTGGGTCGGCGTCAGCTACTGGGCAATCCACCCCTATACTCTGACCAATGCCCAGGGGGCGACGCAGATCGTGAAGTTCAAGCTGTTGCCGAAGGGCGGCGAAGTCGGGTTGAGCGACGAGGACGCCAAGGGCAAGCCGGCCGACTTCCTGGTCGACGAGT
>NZ_LSKN01000036.1:0-1065 GCF_001557075.1 Methylobacterium sp. CCH7-A2 | reverse complement strand
CCAGCCATTCCGGCGCCGATGACGGCCCAATGCTCACTCACTGATCGATTCTCCAGCCTCTAACGCCTACGGATGACGTAGCTGGGCGGATCAGAGCAGCTGGTCAGACGAAGGCGCTGGGCATCGCAGGGAGGCCGCGCCCTATCCTTCATCGGCCTCGGCGGGAGCTTCGCGGTGATCGGCCGAACGCGCTGTTTGCAGCCTCGCTTCGTGAGTAGTCGTTTTGGTTAAGGTGGCGCTCGCCGGCTCACTTGGCAGAGGCGTGACAGGCTATCGCGCCAAGCTTGTTTTCCATAGCGAGAAGGCATTGGCCTCATGTGCGACGAATGGTTCAACTGGGCCGCCAAGACCGGCTAATTCATTGACTTCAAGGGTTCATGGATATTCTGCGGATCAGCGATTTGCGCATCGGCTTCACGATTCACGGGCTTGCTCGCGACGTCGTGAAGGGCGTTAGCCTGCGCGTTCCCGCGGGCAAGACAGTCGCGCTCGTCGGCGAATCCGGCTCCGGCAAGTCGGTGATCTCGCAGGCCATCATGGGGCTGCTGCCGCGCGCCGGCGCCGTCACCGGCGGCGAGATCCTGTTCCGCGACCCCGAGAAACCCGGCTCGTCGATCGACATCGCCGGCCTGCCGGCCGAGGGCAAGGAGATCCGCGCCCTGCGCGGCGGCCGCATCGGCATGATCTTCCAGGAGCCGATGTCCTCGCTCTCGCCGGTGCACACGATCGGCAACCAGATCGAGGAGGCGCTGCTGCTGCATCGGCCGATGCCGAAGGGCGAGGCGCGCGGCCTGATCGAGACCATGCTCGGCCGCGTCGGCTTCAAGGACCCGGCGCGCGCCTTCGGGCTCTACCCCTTCGAACTCTCGGGCGGGCTGCGCCAGCGTGCCATGCTCGCCATGGCACTGATCTGCAAGCCGGCCCTGCTGATCGCCGACGAGCCGACGACAGCGCTGGACGTCACCATCCAGGCCCAGGTGCTCGACCTGATGCGCGATCTCCAGGCCGAGATGGGCATGGCGATCCTGCTCATCACCCATGATCTCGGCGTCGTCGCCAACATGG
>NZ_LSKN01000035.1:0-567 GCF_001557075.1 Methylobacterium sp. CCH7-A2 | reverse complement strand
TGAGCTTGCGGCGGGAGAGGAAGGTGGCGAGTGCCGGGTTCTCGCGGCAGCGGCCGAGAGAGCCGAGCGTCGCAGGCGCGGGCGTCGCCGCAGCGGCGGCCGGCGCCGCCTCGCCCGCCTCCTCCACCAGCGCCTTGACCTGCCGAAGCGTGTCCTTGCCGCCCGGCGCGCAGAGATTGAGCCGTGCCTCGGCGCCCGAGGCGATCGCCGCCGAATAGGTCTCGCAAAGATAGCCGCACTGGCCGCAATCCTGCTGGGCCATGGCGGCGAAGAGCCGGCGGGGGAGAGGCTTGCCTTGCGCGAGCTGCATCCGCTCGGGCAGCGCCATCGAGGGATCATGCCAGGGCGCACCGTCATCCTCGACCTGGCCCATCACAGCGGCGTTCTGCGCCGGAGACAGCGCGGTGACGCCGACGTTGTCGAGCGAGAGCAGCCCCGCGAAGAAGCCGTTGAGCCAGGAGCGCTGTTCCTCGCTGAACGGCGCGGTCTCCGGCAGGACCTGGACGATGGGGCTGGCAGTCTGGACGGTCATGCAGCATCCCCCGTCTGCGTGACGAGCGCCTTCAG
>NZ_LSKN01000034.1:0-237 GCF_001557075.1 Methylobacterium sp. CCH7-A2 | reverse complement strand
CGCGCGCAGCAGGGCGACGCCGCCGCCCGGCAGGATGCCCTCTTCCACGGCCGCGCGGGTGGCGTTCAGGGCGTCGTCGACGCGGTCCTTCTTCTCCTTGACCTCGACCTCGGTCGCGCCGCCGACGCGGATCACCGCGACGCCGCCGGCGAGCTTGGCCAGACGCTCCTGGAGCTTCTCGCGGTCATAGTCCGAGGTGGTCTCCTCGATCTGCGCCTTGATCTGCGAAACGCGGGC
>NZ_LSKN01000005.1:0-5021 GCF_001557075.1 Methylobacterium sp. CCH7-A2 | reverse complement strand
CGCGTGGCTCGCTCGGATACAAGCCTCCCGCGCCGGAGGTCTTCGTGCCCGCCATGACCGCGCGGGCGACTGCGCAACCCGGATCAGCTACGCCGCCCGCGCTGGCGTCGAGGCCAACCGTCCACTAACAATAACATTGGACCTCTCGGCGGGGGCGGATCAACCGAGGCCGAGCGCATCGCTGCGCGTCAGGTTCTAAAGCAACATCGAGATGGGGGCGCTGTGTCGATACCTACACCGCCTGGACGGCCGCAACGATGGACGCCCTCGACGTCCTCAGATCCGTCTTCGGAACGATCATGGTGCCCCAATCCGTCATCGACGAATTGCGAACCGTGCGAGACGAGCAGGAGGTGCGTGCCGAGCCGTCCATGACCGTCGCTTGGCACAATGGCGAGTTCATCCGGCAGGAGCATACTGCAGAAGAAACTGCGGCGCGGCGAAGCTACATCGAAGAGCAGATCTCCCGCATCGAGCCGGCTTGCGAGGTTCGTCCTGTCAGCATCCCTGGCGAACCTTCCGAGCTTGCCGCGTTGATCTATCAATCCTTTGGACCCCATGCTCTCGACGCCGCCAATCTCGCGGACGCGAAGCATGTGCTTGTTTCGGAAGACATGTATTTCCGACAGTACGGCGAGGCCGCTTGCTCGACCAAAGGGGCCTGGCTGCAAGTGGTGTTCTCATTTGCCCTCGACCTGGGAATCGTGAACCATCGCCGTTATGTCGACTTGGTTGTCGGTCTAGCTTGGCGTCGTCACGGCCATCTTGCTTTGAATGCGGACGTGATGCTTACGGCAATCCGCGAGGATCAAGCGCGAGATTTCGGAAATTTTGCAGCGCTTGCCAATTTCATGGGCACGCGCAACGCCGAGTTGAGATCGCATATCAATGTCTGCGTCGAGTTCCTCAACCAGCTCTGGCTTGAACATGGTGAGTTCGACCTAGCCTGCAAGCGCGCGACGAGCATCCTGATCGAGCGAATGGTTCGGTTCCGGTCCAAAGACTGGGCGTTGGTGCTTGCCTTCATCAAGCGCGGCTGCGCCCCCTCCATTAGGCAATTTCTCGATGGCTGGCTTGCTGGGCACTGCCTCTCCGATGACGCCGTAACAGCTGCTGGCGCAGAGATTGAAGTCGTGGCGACGCAATTGCGCGAGCGTCGTTCAGCGCGGATTGTCGCGGGCGAGCCAAAGACACCACGCGAGCGAGTGCGCAGGCGCCGCAAAAGACGTAGATGAGCCCGGCGTCTCCCGTCGTGCATAGCCGGCGCGCAATAGCAGGAGCGTCGTCAGCACGCGAGACAGGCGCCCATTGCCGTCCTGAAAGGGATGGATCTCCAGGAAGACAACGACGAAGACGGAGATGACGACCTTCACCCCGCCGACCAGTACGAACGCTACCGCGAGCTTGCGGAAAATCGCGGATGGGGCACGCTCCGCCGCCGCGAGTTGGACGCCGTCGGCTCCAAGCTCGCCGCCGAAACCGGCCTGCCTCACCTGAAGGCGGCGGCGGGCGAACACGTCGCCGGCACTTATCGCCAAAGCCTCACCCTGTCGTCCGGACGGTTCGCGATGATCGACAACGGGCTCGGCTTCCAGCTCGTGCCGTGGTCGCGGGAGATCGATCGCAAGCTCGGCCAGCACATCGCCGGCGTCGCGCGAGCCGGCGGCGGCATCGAGTGGAGCCTCGGCCGCAAACGCGACCTGGGACTATAGAGGCCATCGTCCACGGTCATGTCGCGGGAGGGTGCAGGCGCGATCTGATTAGTCGGCGAACTCGCTAAGCCGGCGCAGCTCAGATGCGGTACGCCCGGTTTTGCGTCGAAGCAGCACACGAAGGGTCGTTCCATTAGCGTACCCGGTCCGAGAAGCGATTTCATCGACGCTCATTCGAGTCGTCCTCAGAAGATAGGTCGCGTGTTCGACCCGTAGATCCTGGTGGTACGCCAGTGGTGATCGTCCGAGCACGGCGTGAACTCTTCTCGACAGCGTTCGCGTACTTGCTCCAGTGAACTGCGCCGCGTCTCGGAGCGAGAAAACTCGATCAAGGTTCGTCCGCACCCATACCTCAAAAGCTTGGACAAGCTCGTCCGTGTGTCGAAGGTGATCCGGGATCGCGTATGTCGCCTGGGGTGAACGCGGGTCGAGCATCAAGTAGCGGGCTGTCGTCGCCGCAAGTTCAGGGCTGCGCTGTCGAATAAACCACAATGCCAGATCGAAATGGGCCAACACAGCCCCCGCCGTAACGATGTTGTCGGCCCGCACGATGGTGCGATGATGATCCAAATCCACGCGCGGATAACGGGAGCGAAAGAACGGACTCAGCCACCAACTCGTCGTCGCGGCCCGACCATCCAACAGGCCGGCCTCCGCTAGCAGGAACGTTCCCGTACATGCCGCTGCGATAGTCGCGCCCTGTTTATGCCACGCGCGCAACAGAACGCCAGCGCTCTCGCAATCCGGATGGCGGAGTGTGGTGCTCAGCGCCTCCTCGGTCTTTGCGCCGACCGCAGGCACGAGCACAAGATCAGGCGCAAAAGAGGCGACTGCCGGCACAGCAGGTATGGCCAAGCCATGCGCAGTCATCGCGCCGTGCCGGACGCTCAGAACGGTCGCCTTGAACGACTTGCTTTCTGAGGTCGGCGCCAGTTCGGCGGCTGTGGTCAGCGTGTCTTGGAACGCGGCCAGTCCGGTGTCGAAAGTCCCATCAAGGGCAAGGATCGCGATGTTCATGGCGAGAATGGTACTACATTTGTCATTTATGCCAAGCGACTGATGAACTGACCTCCATTAGGGTTGTGACTGCCTTTGGGAACGAAGGCCGCTCTCGGTTGAGGCGCGTATCGACAAAGGCGCGAGTCGAGCCACTCGGGTGTCTGCAACAACAACTCTTGGAAATCATCGTTGCTGTCGATCCGTGCCGGGGCAGATTCCAAGTCTGATAAGGAGATAGGTATGATTAAGTTTGGGCTGTATGTTCGGCTGGAAGCGAAGCCCGGCAAAGAGGCGGATCTTGAAGCGTTTCTTCAAGGTGCATTGCCGTTGGCGCAGGAGGAGACCGGCACGCCGGTGTGGTACGCCGTGAAATTCGGGCCTCAAAGCTACGCGATTTTTGACGCTTTTGCGACCGATGAAGATCGCGGCGCTCACCTGAATGGCCCAATTGCTGCCGCTCTGATGCAGCATGCGGACGAACTCTTGTCGACACCGCCCGTGATTGAACGTTGGGATGCTTTGGCGGTGAAGTAGGATCACTGAGGAAGGGCCGTCCAGGCACGGAAATTAGCTCGTATAGAATATTCGGCGCCGATACTGCTAAACAGAGTATACCATTCCTACGATAGAAGCGCCGATTACTATACGCCGGCATGATCTGAATTGTTATTTATAGCCGTGATCCGACCTCTGCGGGATTTGCCGCAAGGGTCGCCATGTCCGCCACTAAGATTTTGTGGGGCCAGATCACAGTAGTCTTCCTGATCGTGCTGTTCACGCCTGGACGGCGACGCAGTGGACCGCCTACCGCCTCGGCTTCCAGCCGCAGCTCGGCCATCCATGGTTCGAGCTGATGGGCTGGCCGGTCTATTACCCGCCGGCCTTTTTCTGGTGGGGGTATTTCTACGACGCCTATGCGCCGCCGATCTTCGTCGAGGGCGCCTATATCGCGGCGTCGGGCGGCTTCATCTCAATCCCCGTCGCCATCGGCATGTCAGTCTGGCGGGCGCGCGAGGCGAAGAACGTCGAGACCTATGGCTCCGCCCGCTGGGCCGACGGCAAAGAGGTGAAGGCGGCCGGGCTGCTTGGGCCGGACGGCGTCGTGCTCGGCAAGCTCGATCATGCCTATCTCCGCCACGACGGGCCGGAGCATGTGCTGTGCTTCGCGCCGACCCGCTCCGGCAAGGGCGTCGGTCTGGTCGTGCCGTCGCTCTTGACCTGGCCCGGCTCGGCGAGGGTCACGGTCGGCAACGCGATTTTGCGCGTTCATCATGGCGGCCGGGAGGTGGCCGTCCATGCCGAGTTAAAGGGGCGTCATGGTCGCGCCGTCGACGATGCCCATCTGGCCGGCCTGGTCGGAACACGGGAACGCCCGGTCCATAGCCTGCCGCCGCGATCCTCATCGCCGCCCGCGGCGCTGTTGCGTCCGCTCGCCGAGTATGAAGCGGTTGCCGGAGGCAGCTTCTGATGGATCAGCACGATCACCTCACCGCGCTGCTGGATCGACTGAAGCTGACAGCGCTGCGCGACCAGCTCGATAGCTTGATCGACGAGGCCGGCCGCCGCGAGCTCACGATCCGGGAAGCGCTGACGCTGTTCTGCGAGCGCGAGGTCTCACGGCGCGACCAGCGCCGGATCGAGATGTCCTTCGGGCTCGCGCGCTTCCCCTATGTACGTGATCTCACCGGCTTCGACTTCGCCGCCCAAGGCCGACGGGGTCGCCATCGGCAAGAGGCGTGTGGCCCGCTTGATGGGCGCGACCGGGTTTGTTGCGCTGACTGAGCGAACCGGGACGGCTTAGCCGAAGTGAATCGGGTGTCGCTCCTACCGTGCCATATTGCGCTCCTGGTCAAATCTCTTGGGAAAACTTGACCCGCCGGACGTACGAGTTCCGACCGGGCCAGCCCGTCTGAGCGACGCGAAGGCGATGCCATGCCTCGAATCTCAAATAGTCCTTCGAATGACTCCGCGAAAATTCGAGAGTTTTTTCAACGCTATCGGACGATAGCCCTTCCCTTTAATTGGACGAATTTGGAACTGACTCCACCGGCTCCGAGTTGGAGGCCAATCGCACCATCGTGTGCGCAATCGGAGGAACCAACATGTTTGGGGCGACGGCGTGCGGATACCGATCTTCTTGAAGCAAGTGGCGTTGGCGTGCGCCTACGGGTTCGCGGCCGCGCTGTTCGCGGCGGGTGCAATCTCGCTTGCGACGGGCGATCGCGGCCTGAGAAGTCAAAAAGGAGGCGGGTCGGGGGGGTCGTGTCCCTGCTGGTGGTGTAGCTTCGCAGAGCCACCGCGTGCCGGCTT
>NZ_LSKN01000033.1:0-84872 GCF_001557075.1 Methylobacterium sp. CCH7-A2 | reverse complement strand
GCTCCGGGACCCCCTCCCCACGAGGGGGAGGGGAGGCGCCTGCGCCGGACTCGGGCGAGCTCACGCCTTCACCGCGCCGAGGCGATGTCCACCGTGCCGAAGCCGGTCCGCCCGAAGCGGTCGGGGCGGTACATGTCCTCGATCACAGCGGCGGGCGCGACATAGCGGCCGGGCGAGACCGCGCGGGCGATATAGGCGACGGTATAAACGAGCTTCTGGTCCTTGCTGCCGGAGCGCTCGAAGGCGGCGACATAGCGGTCGTCGCGCGCCTCCGTATGGACGGGGATGACCTCCTGCTTCAGCCAGTCGAGACCGGCGACCGAGGCGCCTTCGGTGAGGTTCGCGTTCTCGATCTCGAGCCCGGCGGGGACGGGGTCGACGAGGAGCAGGCGGCCATAGCGGCTGGCCGGCTCCGTCACCGTCAGCGCGACGACATAGCGTTCGTTCTGGCGCAGCCGGGCCGGGTCGGCCTTCTCGCCCTTCATCGTGTAGATCACGCGTTCCAGTCCGAAGCCCTGGTTGAGGGCGGGCTCGGCGCCGGTCGGGATCCCGGCCACGGTGATGACAGCCTGCGCCGTGGCGGCGGCGGGGTTGGCGACCGTCAACGGCTTCTGCTCCAGCGCCGCGGCGGGAATCGTGCGGTAGAGCGGCCCCTTCCGCTCCGTGCCGTCGACCGTTAGCGTCATGCCCTCGGCGTCCTTCGCCATCGCCTGGGCAGCGAGCACCATCCAGGTCTGTTCCTGGGTGGAGGTGTAGCGGGCGCTGTTGCGGGCGCTGTCGAGGATGGCGGCGGCGCGGCCGATCTCGGCCCGGTCGCCGGCCGATTCCGCGATCAGCGCGAGAACCGCCGCGCCATCGCGCAGGCGCGAGCCGTAATCGGGGCGCGACAGGCCGTCGTCGCTGCGCTCCTGCAGCCCGGCGAGCGCGCTGACGAAGGCGGCGCGGCCGCGGCCGCGATCGCCGAGCGCCGAGAGCGCCGCACCGATCTGGGCACGGGCCATGGGTGTGGCGAAATCGGCGAGCTTGTTGTCGGCGAGGTAGCGCAGATCGCCCATCACCGGCCGGCCGTTGCGGGCGAGCACATAGAGGGCATAGGCGATGCCGGCCGCTTCCTCCTTGACGATCTCGCCGGTGTTGACGACCTGGTTGCGCAGCCGGTCGAGCGCGAGGTTGAAGGCGGTCTGCGGCACCGGGAACTGGCGCTCGCGAGCCCGCGTCAGGAAATCCGCCGTGAAGGCGTCGAGCCAGAGATCCTCGCCGCCGACGCCCCAGAGCCCGAAGGAGCCGTTGGCCCCCTGGCGGGCGAGCACCCGCTCGATCGCGTTCTGCACCCGCTCATCGGCATTGGCGTCGAGTGCGAGATGCTCGAGCGAGGCGAGCCGGTTGACATGGAGCAGCGGCATGGCGCGGCTCACCGTCTGTTCGGTGCAGCCATAGGGGTAGCGGTCGAGCGCCTTGAGCAGGCCGGGCACGTCGAGCGCGGCGAGCGGCGAGACGGAAACCGAGACCTGGCCGGAGCCGGGCACGAGATCGGCCAGGAGATCGGCCGAGACCGTGATCGCGCCGCCATTGCCGGGGATCGGGCGCACGATCCGGCGCGCGATCGTGGCCGCGGAGGGCTGCACCCGGACGGCGAGGTTCTGCACGGTGCCGACGCCGCCGGGTCCGCTGATGCGGACATCGAATTCGGCGCGGCCGAGCCCCGCGGCGGTGACGGGGATCGTCATCTGCGCCTTGGCGCCCGCGGCGAGCTGGATCGTCCGGCGGGTGGCGTCGGCCGGCACCAGCACCGGGCCGCGGATGTCGAGATCGACGACATAGGGGCCGGCCGGGCCCTCGACATTGTCGATCTGGAGGTGGAAGCGTGACTGGTCGCCGATGGCGAGGAAGCGCGGCAGGGTCGCCTGCGCCACCACCTGATCGCGCACGATGACGTCCGTACTCGCCTGTCCGGTTCGGCCGGCCGACCAGGCGACCGCCATGACGCGCAGCGAGCCGTTGAAGGCCGGCAGCTCGAAATCGATCTTTGCCACGCCGTCGGGACCGACCTTGACCACGCCGGAATAGCGGGCGACCGGCTCCTGCGTCGGCTTCTCGCCTTCGAGGGCGGGCGCGGCGTCGCCGCCGCTGCGGATCGCGCCGCGCGTGCCCTGCATGCCGTCGATCAGATAGCCGTAGAGGTCGCGCAACTCGTGGCCGATCTGGCGTTGGCCGAAGAAGAACTTGCTCGGGTCGGGGCTTTCGAAACGGGTCAGGTTGAGGATGCCGACATCGACCGCGGCGACGGTGACGAAAGCCTCCTCGCCGGCCCGCGCGCCGGTGACCTTCACCGGCAGCGACAGGGTCGTGAGCGGGCGCACGAGGGTGGGTGCACCGAGATCGAGCGTCAGCGTGCGACTCTCCTTGCCGATCGAGAACCAGGACAGGCCGATCGCCCGGCCGGGCAGGCGCTTGGCGGCGGCATCCATCGGCCGGTGGGCCAGCGCGACGAGATAGGCCCCGGCGCCCCATTCGGCCTTGACCGGGACGGTCGCGGTGGTGCCGCCCGCTGCGATATCGATGGTGCGGAGATCGACGACGCGGTCGGTGATGACCGCGAGCGTGGCCTTGCCGGCAAAGCGCGGGCTGAGGCGGAGAGTCAGGTTTTCGCCGTCGGCATAGGCCGCTTTGTCGATGGCGACATCCAGCACGTCGGGCGTATCGGCGGTCTTGTCGGCCTCGTAGCCGACGCTGAAGGAGACCGAGGTTTCGGTTGAGTCCGGCCCGTCGGCTGCGACGTCGAGCCGGTAGTTGCCCCATTCGACCGGTGCGGCGATGCGGGCCGGCGCGGCCTCCGTGACCGCGACCTCGCCATCGGCGACGCGGCGGGTCGACTTCACGCCCTCATAGTTCCAGCGGCCGTCCTGGAAGAACCACTGATAGTTGCGGGTGACCTTGGACAGGGTCCATTTCACGCCCGCCTTGGCGAGGCGACGGCCGTCGCCATTGGCCATGATGACGTCGAAACTCGCGGTCTGGCCGTTGCCGAGTTCGCCCTCCTTGAAGCCCTTTCGCACGCCGATGGCGGCGCCCTTGGGCACGATCGGCAGCGTCACCGAGCGGGCGATGGCGCGTCCGCCGGGCTCGCCGACGCGGATGGTGAACTCGGCCTCGAGCGGGCGGTTGGTCTCGGGCTGGGTGACGGGGTTGGTCACGGTGACCTTGCCGCTCGCGTCTGTCGTCGTGCTCTCCTCGAACTCGGACTGGACCGGCTCGAAAGCCTCGTCGGTGAGGCCGACCTGATAGCCGGCGAAACCGGGGATGGCCGATTGGCCGGCGGCCCGGATCGTCATCGAGCCGGTGACGTCGAGGCCTGAGCCCGGCGCGCCATAGAGATAGCGCGCGCTGACATCGATCTCGGCCGGCTGGCCGGCCTGCAGGACCGGCGCCTTCGGTGACAGGGTCAGTTCGAGCCGCTCGGGAACGTAATCCTCGACGAGGAAGGAAACCTCGCCGATCGCGGGGCCCTTGGGATCGGCATAGGCCTGGACGCGCCAGGTGCCGGTCGCGGCGCCTGACAAAAGCGGGATCGAATGGGCGCGCCCGCCGGCGCCTTGGTCCTCGACCTGGCGGCGGCGATATTCGACGCCGTCAGGCCGCTTGACGATGAGCGTCAGCGGCAGGCCGGTGACGGCTGCGCCGCGGGCATCACGCAGCAGCGTCGTGAGATAGACCGTCTCACCGGAGCGATAGACGCCGCGCTCGGTATAGAGATAGGCATCGAGGCCGGCCGGGGCGACGCGGCCCTTCACGCCGCGATCAGAGAGATCGAAGGCCGTCTGCTTCAGGTCGAGGAAGCCGTAATCCTCGGCGAGCGAGGCGGTGACGAGGCCCGGCGCCAGGCCGCCCTGGCCCTTGGCGAGGCCTGCATCGAAGCGGGCATAGCCATTGGCGTCGGAGCGGAGCGTCGCCAGCACCTCGTTGTTCCTCGCCAGCAGGCGCAATTCGGCATTGGCGACGGGGGCCGCGTCGGAGAGCGAACGCACCAGCACATGCACGCCGTCGGGGCCCGAGAAGGAGGTCAGGCCGAGATCGGAAACGACAAACCACTGCGTTGCGCGCGTCGTGCCATCGTCATAGTCGCCGTCGCCGTCGGAGGGCGTAGGCGCCCGGCCACCGCTGGGTTTGGCGAACATCACATAGACGCCGGGTTTCAGCGCGCCGACGGCCTCCACCACCGGGAAGGCGGTGACGACGTCCTTGTTCAGCTCGGATTTGACCTCCATCGAGCCGGTCCAGACGCGCTGGCCCTTGTCGTTCTCGATCTGCTTCGACTGATAGGCGCCGAGCTGGCCGAGGAAATCCTCGGAATGGACCGAATTGATCAGGTTGCGGTCGCCGATCCGCATGACCTCGAGGTCGAGCCTGTCGCTGTTGACCGATACGACCGGGATGCCCTGCTGGCCCGTGCGCGGCAGGACGTAGTTTTTGCCGGTGAAGCGCACCGAAGGCGTGCGATCGCGGACATAGACCTCGTAATCGGCGGATTTCAGCAGCTTCTCGTCGGGGATTGCGGAAGGCACGCCCTGGCGGATGACGAAGGCGTAACGCTCGCCATGGCGCAGGCCATCGACGCAGATCTGGCGCTCCTCGCCCGTGACCGCGAAGTCGCCCTTGCCGCCGGAGATCGCAACGTAAGGCGCGAAATCGACACGGCCGCGGGCGAGCGGTTCGGAGAACTCGAAGCAGGCGCGCGGGCTCGCCGCATCGGCATCGACCTTGTTGCCGGTCAGGCGGAAGCCGCGCTGCTCGCGCAGGCCCTCATAGGCGGTGCGCAGCGAGGCGTTGTCGACGAGATCCAGGCTGAGGCGATAGGTCGTCAGCGCCGGGCGCCAGAGTTCGTTGCGCTCAAAGATGCGGGCGAGGAGGCCCAGCGAGGCGGCCTCGTCATTGCGGCTCGTGGCGCGCTGATAGGCGAGATAGGCGGCGCTGATGGCGCGCTCGCGCAGTTCCCAGCGCTCGCGATAGTCGCGCGGCTCGATGGCGTTGGCGGCGCGCGCCATCAGGCGCCAGCCAGCGGCATTGGCGGGCTCGGCGACGACGGCGGCATTGGCCTGGGGCAAGGCGGCGCGGGCGTCCCCGCGCGAGAGCGCAGCCTCGCCCGCGCGCACGAGATCGGCTGCCGAGCGGGCGCCGGCCGAGACCTCGCGCTTGAGGCGTTCCTCCAGCCGCTGCCCGTCGGCGGCGAGATCGTTGCGGACATAGGCCTTCTGCGCGAAGGCCGGGTGGGCGGCGAGGCTCAGGCCCAGAACCAGCGCGAGGCGGGGCAACAGGCGCATGAGCATTTCCTCCAGAGGACGTCCCGCATTCCGCCTGTTCAAGACAAAGACCGGATGACGGGTATGGTCGCGGCGGCAGGCTATCACCGGCGTCGATTGGCGCAATCCGAAAGCGCGCGGCGGGTGGGCGGAGGGCGTTGGCTCCCCGCGATCGGCTGCCGGAAACGCTTGCAGGGGCTGTCGATCTGACGCTCAATGCCGGCCGTCGGGGTGGGAGGCGATCATGAGAGCCCGTTCGTTGCATCTGATCGTGTCTGCGGCGCTGATGCTGCCTGGCTGCGCGGCGCTGTCCGCCGGGGCGCTCGCACAGGCCCCCGCCGCCGCGGCCAATCCCCAAATCGCTGCGGCGCAGGTGAGCTTTGAGAGCCTGCCCGAGGCCGAACGCCGCGCGATCCAGGCCGATCTGATCTGGAGCGGGCATTTCAACGGCGCCGTCAGCGGCAGCTACGGGCCGCTGACCTTCCGCGCGATCAACGCCTTCAAGGCGGGGAAGGGCGCGCCCGACGGGTTGCTGACGCCGGCCGAGCGGCGCAGCCTTGCCCAGGCCGCGCAGGCGGCGCGCGAGGCAGCGGGCTTCCGCGTCATCGCCGACGAGCGCACCGGTCTGCGGATCGGCATCCCGGCCGCGGTCCTGCCGAAACGGGACGTCGCGCCGTCCGGAAGCCGCTGGCAGAGCGCCGACGGCAAAATCACGCTCGATACCTCGGCGACGCCGCTGGGCGAGACTCTCGAGGCCGTCTACGAGAAGGCCACCGCGCCGACGCCGAACAATCCGGGCCGTAAGATCACCTACAAACTGCTGCGGCCGGATTTCTTCGTCGTCACCGGCGAGACGCCGACCGGCAAGTTCTACCGCAGGCTCGCCTCGGGACCGTCCGGGTTGCGTGGCTTCTCGATCGGCTACGACAAGGCTCTGGCCCCTTCGGTCGACAAGCTCGTCATCGCGATCGCGGCCAGCTTCGAGCCGTTCCCCACCGGCCCGCTGCCCCAGGCTCCGGCCGTCGCCTCGGCCAGCGGGCCGACCGCCGGATCCGCTATCTCGGCCACCGCGGCCTCGGCAGCGGCCGCGCGGCCGACGGAGCGACACGCGACCGGCGTAGCCCTTGGCGAGCGCCTCGTCGCGACGGCGGCGGCGGGTATCGAGGGCTGCCGGACGCTGCGCGTCGGAGGGCGCCTCGCGCGGCTGCGAGGGGTGCCCGAAGCGGGCCTTGCGCTGCTCGATATCGAGGGCGGGGCAGCCCTGGCCGCGCCGGCCACCCGCTCCGAGCCGCCTGCGGAGGGGGAGGATCTCGTGCTGCTGGCCTTCGGCGAGGAGGGAGGCCGTCGCGTGCCTGTTGCCTTGCCAGGCCGGATCGTCGCGGGCGCGGCCGGTCCGGCCGTCCTGGCGCCACTCCAGCCTGGACAGGCGGGGGCGGCTGCCTTCGACCGGCAGGGCCGCCTCGCGGGCCTCGTCACGGGCAATCCGTCCGACCGCGTGCTGATCGCAGGGGTCGCGCCGCAGCGCAGCCATGCGCTGGCGGCTGCGGCCGCGGTCCAGGCGGCGGCGAGCCGGGCTGGCGCGCCGCTGGTCTTGGCTCCTGCAGGAAGCGCCGACCGGAGCACCGGCGCCATCGTGGATGCGCGTGCGTCTGCGATCCTGCCGATCCTCTGCGGGTTGTAGAATTCCCTCGGAAGACGGTTGTCTCCGCGGCCGCAATCGGTTCAGATGCAACCGTCTACGCAAGAGCGCCCCGTCACGGGCGAGGAGCGCTCGGTCACTAAATCGATTTAGGGAGAGGAACCGAATGACCGACAACATCAGCAGGCGAAGCGTTCTGGCCGGGGCGGCCGCCGTCGGCGCATCGGGGCTCATCGCAGCCCCCGCCATCGCTCAGGCCAAATGGCCGAGCCGTCCGATCACCCTCGTCTGCCCCTGGGGAGCTGGCGGCGGGACCGATGCGACGGCTCGCATCGTTGCCGCCATCCTCGAGAAGAACCTCGGGCAGCCGGTCAACGTCGTGAACCGCACCGGCGGTTCCGGTGTCGTCGGCCACTCCGCCATCGCGACGGCGGCGCCGGACGGCTACACGATCGGCATGATCACGGTGGAAATCACCATGATGCACCATCAGGGCCTGACGGACCTCAACCCGACCAGCTTCACGCCGCTGGCGCTGATGAACGAGGATCCGCCGGGCGTCCAGGTCAAGGCGGATTCGCCGTACAAGGACATCAAGGCGCTCGCGGACGCGATCAAGGCCGCGCCCGAAGGCAAGTTCAAGGCCTCCGGCACCGGCCAGGGCGGCATCTGGCATCTCGCCCTGATCGGCTGGCTGCAGGCGATGGGGCTGAAGCCGAACCATGTCGCATGGGCGCCGTCGAACGGGGCGGCCCCGGCGATGCAGGATCTCGCCGCCGGCGGCATCGACATCGTCACCTGCTCGGTGCCCGAGGCTCGCGCCATGATCGACGCCGGCAAGGCCAAGTCGCTCGCCATCATGGCGAAGGCCCGCAACCCGCAGTTCAAGGACGTGCCGACGCTGAACGAGACGCTCGGCATCAACTACTCCGTCGGCGCCTGGCGCGGCATTGCCGGGCCGAAGGGTCTGCCGGAAGCCGTGCAGGCGACGCTGATGACGGAGCTCAAGAAGGCCTTCGACTCGAAGGAGTTTCAGGACTTCATGAACGCGCGCGGCTTCGGCATGACCTATCAGGACCAAAAGGGCTTCGCCGCCTTCATGGCCGAGGGCGACAAGGCGATGGGTTCCGCCATGAACGCGGCCGGTCTCGCCAAGAAGCCGGCGTAACGGTTCTGACGACCGCGACCGCGCGACATCTGCGGTCGCGGTCACGCCATCGTCCCGGTGCCGCGCGCACCGGGATGCGTCCTGTCTCAGAAAGTCTGTCCGATGCGCTTCAACGATGCCGTCGTCGGCACCGCGTTCCTGCTTATCGCCGGCGCGATGATCGCGATGACCTTCACGTTCCCCCCTTTCCCGGGCCAGAAATACGGCCCGAGCCTGTTCCCCCGGATCATCGGGGGCGGGATCATCCTCTTTTCCTTGCTGCTGATGCTGCGTGAATGGCGGGCCGGAGGACGCCCGCTGCTGGTGCTCGATGGTTGGGCCCGCAGTCCGCGGCGGCTGGCCTCCTTCGCACTGATGCTGGCGGCGATGCTGTTCTACCTCGTCGCGTCCGAGCCGCTCGGCTTCATCCCGACCGCCTTCCTGATCCAACTCGTTCTGTTCCTGTGGTTCGGCGTGCGGCCGGTCATCGCACTGATCGTGGCGGTCGTGATGACGATCGCGGTGCAATACTTCTTCGGCAACCTCATGCGAGTTCCGCTGCCGCGCGGCATCCTCGACAGCGTGCTCTGAGGAGACCGGCATGACAGCGATTTCAACCGCCTTCGGGCTGGTTTTCGACCCGACCGTTCTCGCGGTCATCATGGGTTCGGCCATGTTCGGCATGTTCGTCGGCGCCATGCCCGGCCTGACGGCAACGATGGCGACGGCGCTGCTGGTGCCGGTGACCTTCTTCATGGCGCCGGTTCCGGCGCTGGGGGCGATCGTCACCGCCACCGCGATGGCGATCTTCGCGGGCGACATTCCCGCCGCGATGCTGCGGATGCCGGGCACGCCGGCCTCGGCCGCCTATGCCGACGAGAGCTACGAGATGACCAAGAAGGGTCAGCTCGATCTCTGCATGGGCGTCAACCTGGTGTTCTCGGTGCTGGGTGGCATCTTCGGCGTCGTCATCCTGATCGTGCTGGCGCCGGTGCTGGCCGAGGTCGCGATCAATTTCTCGTCCTTCGAGTATTTCTGGCTGGCCTGCCTCGGCCTGACCTGCGCCGTCTTCATCGGCACGGGGGACCCGCTGAAGGGCCTGCTGTCGCTCTTCATCGGGCTGGCGATCGGCTGCATCGGCATCGATCCCGCGGCAGGACAGCCGCGCTTCACCTTCGGCAATGTCGATCTCCTCTCCGGCATCAACTTCATCCCGACGCTGATCGGCATGTTCGCGGTTTCCGAACTGCTGCGCGGCGCCGTGACGATGGAGAAGGGCGGGGCCGTCGTCGCCCAGGCTGTCGGCAGCCTGATGACCGGTGTCGGCGGCGTCTTCCGGAAGTACTGGTTCAACTTTCTGCGCGGTTCGACGATCGGGACCGTGATCGGCGCTCTGCCGGGCGCGGGGGCCGACATCGCGGCCTGGGTTTCCTATGCGGTCTCCAAGAAGACGTCCAAGGAGCCGGAGAAGTTCGGAACCGGCCATATCGAGGGCATCGTCGACTCGACCTCCGCCAACAACTCCGCGCTCGGCGGCGCCTGGATCCCGGCACTCGTCTTCGGCATCCCGGGCGATTCGATCACGGCCATCGTGATCGGCGTGCTCTACATGAAGGGGATGAATCCGGGGCCGAGCGTGTTCCTGCAGACGCCGGAACTGATCTATGCCGTTTTCATCATCTTCATCCTTGCCAACCTCATCATGTTCCCGCTCGGCTGGGCGGCGATCAAATCGGCCAAGCAGATTCTGCGCGTGCCGCGCAACATCCTGCTGCCGATCATCCTGATCTTCTGCATCGTCGGCTCCTACGCCATGACGAACTCGCTCTATGGCGTAGTCCTGATGGTGGTGATGGGCATCTTCGGCTGGTTGCTGGAAGAGCATGGCGTGCCCGTGGCGCCGCTGATCCTCGGACTCGTGCTCGGCGAGATGCTGGAGCAGAATTTCATGTCGTCGATGATCAAGGCGGACGGGTCGCTGATCGGATTCCTGTCGCGACCCATCGCCGGGGTGCTCGGTGTCTGCACGATGGCGATCTGGGCCTTCATGATCTGGAAGGCGCTGCCCTTCGGCGCCTCGCGAGCGGCCGTGGGCTCGGACGGCGCCAAGGCCTGACGTCGTCGCGATGATAGGGGTCGGGAAGGCGCCAGCCTCCCGACTTCTCTCAGCGCTTGAGGAAGGCGGCGAAGGCGGCCTGGGCCTCGGCCGAGCGCAGCCGTTCGCCGAAATGCCGCGCTTCCGTCGCCAGCGTCTCGGCCACGGCGGCCGCCTGGCCGCGCTTGAGGAGCATCTTGGTCAGCGCGACCGATTGCGGCGGCAGGGCCGCCAGGGCCTTCGCCTTGTCGAGTGCAGCCTCCAGCGCCTTGCCTTCGGCCAGGACGGCGTTGAGCAGGCCGGCCTCCAGTGCCGCCTGGGGGCCGAAGCTCTCGCCCAGCATCAGCAGCTCGGCCGCCCGCTTGGAGCCGGCCGCGAGCGGCAGCAGATAGCTCGACGCTCCTTCCGGGCAGAGCCCGAGCGTGACGAAGGGCATGCGGAAAAGCGCGCCCGTTCCGGCGAAGGCGAGGTCGCAATGCAGCAGCATCGTCGTGCCGATGCCGACGGCGAACCCTTCCACCGCTGCGACGACCGGCTTCGTCGCCGTCGAGATCGCACCAAGGAAATCCATGGCGACGCGGGCGCCGTCATCGGCGGAAGCCGCGAAATCGCGGATGTCGTTGCCACTGGTGAAGCAGCCGCCCGCGCCGGTGACGACGATGGCGCGGATCTCGGCATCGGCTTCCGCCGCGGCGAAGGCCGCGATCAGGCCGAGGTAGCTGGCGCGGTCGAGCGCGTTCTTGCGCTCGGGCCGGTTCATCGTGATCTGCAGGACGCCGGGCGCTACGGTTTCGGTCAGAACGGCGCTGCTCATCCCCGGATCTCCATCCCTCAAGCCCGGCCGGGTTCCGCGCATCGATGCTCCTGGG
Source organism: Methylobacterium sp. CCH7-A2 (assembly GCF_001557075.1). NCBI lineage: Bacteria > Pseudomonadati > Pseudomonadota > Alphaproteobacteria > Hyphomicrobiales > Methylobacteriaceae > Methylobacterium > Methylobacterium sp. CCH7-A2. The sequence continues at coordinate 73,825 of NZ_LSKN01000033.1, read as the reverse complement.
CCCGGCTCTCGCAGGCAGGCTTGGCATGCCGCTTCGGCGGGGGTCAAGCCGGAGCCCTGCTTGACAAAGGGGACCTCCGCCATGTCCTCCTTCGCCCTCGGCCGGCCACGCCCCAGTGCCGGCACAGCAGGGACGCATGCCTATGGAGACCGTCCGGCTCGCCCGTCAGGGCGAGATCGCGATCGCGACGATCGACAACCCTCCCGTCAACGCTCTCGGCCAGGCCCTGCGGGCCGATCTCGCCCGCGTCATCGCGGAGGCGGGCGCCGATCCGACGCTGAGCGCCATCGTGCTGGCGGCGGCGGGCCGCGCCTTCATCGCCGGCGCCGACATCAGCGAGTTCGGCAAGCCGCCGCTCGCGCCCTATCTCCCGGACGTGCTCGATGCGATCGAAGCCTGCCCGAAGCCGCTCGTCGCCGCGATCCAGGGGGCGGCGCTCGGCGGCGGTCTCGAGGTCGCGCTCGCCTGCCATGGTCGCGTCGCGGCGCCGACCGCGTCGCTCGGCCTGCCCGAGGTCAGGCTGGGACTGATCCCCGGTGCGGGCGGCACGCAGCGCCTGCCGCGGCTGATCGGGGCGGCGAAGGCCTTCCCGCTGATGCTCTCGGGGGAGCCCGTCAATGCCGGCAAGGCGCTGGAGCTCGGGCTGGTCGATGCGGTGACGGGCGAGGATCTCATTGCCGCCGCCGTGGCGCAGGCGCACATGCTGGCGAGCCGGGGCGCACCGCTGCGCCTCAGCGAGGCCGGCGCGAAACTGACGGCGGCCGATCGAGCGGCCTTCGAGGCGCTTGCCGCGGATGCGCTGAAGAAGTCGGCCGATCTGCCGAATGTCGCCGCCTTGATCGAGGCCGTACGCGGCGCCTTCGAACTGAACTTTGCGGAGGGGCTCGCCGTCGAGCGGGCGCTGTTCCTGAAGCTCGTCGCCGATCCGCGTTCGGCTGCGCTGCGGCACGTCTTCTTCGCGGAGCGCGAGATCGCTCGCGTGCCCGGCATCGGCGCGGACGTGCAGCCGCGCCCGATCGCAAAGGCTGCGGTGATCGGGGCTGGTACGATGGGCGGCGGCATCGCCATGTGCTTCGCCAATGTCGGCATCCCCGTGACACTGATCGAGCAGGAGCAGGCACAGATCGACAACGGCATGAACCGGGTCGCGGCGATCTATGAGATGTCGGTGACGCGCGGCTCGCTGACGCCGGAAAAGCGCGATGCGCGCATGGCGCTGATCACGCCTGCGGTCGGTCTCGCCGCTGCCGCCGAAGCCGACATCGTGATCGAGGCCGCTTTCGAGGAGATGGGCGTCAAGCAGCAGATCTTCGCGGCGCTCGACGGTATCGCCAAGCCCGGCGCGATCCTCGCCAGCAACACCTCCTATCTCGACGTGCCGACGATCGCGGCGGCGACGCGCCGCCCGCGGGACGTGCTGGGGATGCATTTCTTCAGCCCGGCCAATGTGATGAAGCTGCTGGAAGTCGTACGGCCTCAGGGCGTGGCCGAGGATGCGGTGGTCACGGCGATGGCGCTGGGCCGCCGGCTCGGCAAGGTGCCGGTCGTCGTCGGCAACGGCTTCGGCTTCGTCGGCAACCGCATGCTGGAGGCGCGCACCCGCGCGACCGAGCGGTTGCTGATCGCGGGTGCGCTGCCGCATGAGGTCGATGCGGCGCTGACCGGCTTCGGCTTCAAGATGGGCCCCTGCGCCATGGCCGATCTCGCGGGCAACGACATCGGCTGGCGCTCGCGCAAGGCGCGCGGCAAGACGGCGGCGGTGGCGGATGCGATCTGCGAGGCCGGCTGGTTTGGCCAGAAGACCGGGCGCGGCTATTTCCTCTATCCGGAAGGGGCCCGCAGCGGCCAGCGCGATCCCGAGGTCGAGGCGCTGATTGCGCGCATCTCTGAGGAACAGGGCCTGACGCGGCGAAGCTTCTCGTCCGATGAGATCCTGTCGCGCCTGCTCGACCCGATGGTGAACGAGGGCGCGCGGATCCTCGAGGAGGGCATCGCGGCGCGACCCGGCGACATCGATGTGATCTGGCTCAACGGCTACAACTGGCCGGCCTGGCGTGGAGGGCCGATGTACTGGGCCGATACGGTCGGTCTAGGCGCCATCGTCGCGCGGCTGGAGCAGCAGGCGGCCGAGACCGGCGACGCGACGCTGCAGCCGGCGCCGCTGTTGCGCCGGCTCGCGGACGAGGGCAAGGGCTTCGCCGATCTGAAGACGCGATCCGCCTGACCGGCGCGAACGACACAATCACAGCACAAGGCAGGAAGACACGCTCCATGACCGAAGCCGTCATCGTTTCCACGGCGCGCACGCCGATCGGCAAGGCCCATCGCGGGGCCTTCAACCAGGTCCGCGGCGCCGACATGGCGGCCCATGCGATCCGGCACGCGCTGGAGCGGGCCGGGCTCGAGCTCGAGGCGGTCGAGGAGGTGGTGATGGGCTGCGGCTATCCGGAGGCCGCGACCGGGCTCAATGTTGCACGCCATGCCGCGCTGGTCGCCGGCATCCCGGTGCAGTCGGCCGGGGTCACGGTCAGCCGCTTCTGCGCCTCGGGGCTTGAGGCGATCGCCCATGCCGCGCGGCGGGTGGTGATGGACGGGGTGCCGGTCGCTGTCGGCGGCGGCGTCGAATCGATCTCGCTGGTGCAGCCGGTGACCCGGCGCGACCTCGCCCAGAACGAGTGGCTGCTCGCGAACAAGCCGACGATCTACACGACGATGATCGAGACGGCCGACATCGTGGCGCAGCGCTACGGCATCTCGCGCCAGGCCCAGGACGAGTTCTCGCTGGCGAGCCAGCAGCGCACAGCCGCAGCCCAAGAGCGCGGTCTGTTCGACGACGAGATCGTGCCGATGAGCGCCGTGATGACGGTCACCGACAAGGCGACCGGCGAGGTCAGCCAGAAGTCGGTCACGCTGGCGAAGGACGAAGGCAACCGGCCCGACACCACGCTGGAGGGGCTGCTCAAGCTCAAGCCCGTGCGCGGCGAGGACCAGTTCGTCACCGCCGGCAATGCCAGCCAGCTCTCGGACGGCGCCTCGGCCAGTGTCGTGATGTCGGCCGCGGAGGCGGCGCGGCGCGGTCTGTCGCCGCTCGGCATCTTCCGCGGTTTCGCGGCTGCCGGCTGCGAGCCCGACGAGATGGGCATCGGCCCGGTCTTCGCGGTGCCGCGGCTGCTCGAGCGCAACGGCCTCACCGTCGCCGACATCGATCTCTGGGAGCTGAACGAGGCCTTCGCCTCGCAGTCGCTCTATTGCCGTGACCGGCTCGGCATCGATCCCGACAAGGTCAACGTCAATGGCGGCGCGATCGCGATCGGCCATCCCTTCGGCATGAGCGGGGCCCGTCTCGTCGGCCATGCGCTGCTGGAGGGCCGCCGCCGCAAGGCGCGCTATGCGGTGGTGACGATGTGCGTGGCGGGCGGCATGGGCTGCGCCGGCCTGTTCGAGATCAACCCGGTCTGAACCAAACCGGCGCTGCCGCGTCTAGGTGAGGGCGCGCCGCCATGGGGCGGCGCCAAGGGGGGAGATCCGAAACGTGGCCTCGGGACTGTTCGCACTGCTCGACGACATCGCCGGGATCGCCAAGGTGGCGGCGGCGTCGGTGGACGACGTCGTCGCGCAGGCGACCAAGGCCGGCACCAAGGCGGCCGGCATCGTCATCGACGATGCGGCGGTGACACCGCGCTATGCGGTGGGTTTCGCCGCCTCGCGCGAACTGCCGATCATCTGGAAGATCGCGCTCGGCTCGCTGAAGAACAAGCTGCTCTTCCTGCTGCCCGGCGCGCTGATCCTGGCGCTCGTCGCGCCCTGGCTGATCACGCCGCTCCTGATGATGGGCGGCGTCTATCTCTGCTACGAGGGCGCCGAAAAGATCGTCGAGCAGGTCGTGCCGCATGCCGCCGCGACGCCGGCGGAAGCCGGTAAGGCGGCGCTCGATCCCAAGCTGCTCGAGGAGCAGAAGATCGCCGGCGCGATCAAGACCGATTTCATCCTCTCGGCCGAGATCATGGCGATCACCCTGTCGACCGTCTCGACGGCCTCTTTCCAGATGCAGGCGATCGTGCTGGCGGTGGTCGGCATCGGCATCACCGCGCTGGTCTATGGCGCCGTGGCGCTGATCGTGAAGGCGGACGATGTCGGGCTCGCACTAGCCCAGCGCCGTTTTGCGCCTGTGCGATGGTTCGGGCGTGCGCTGGTCGTCGGCATGCCGCATTTCCTCACCGCGCTCGGCGCCGTCGGGACGGCCGCCATGCTCTGGGTCGGAGGCGGCATCATCATCCATGGGCTGGAAGAGTTCGGGCTGACCATGCTGGGCCATGCCAGCCACGACATCGACGCCGCGGCCGGCCGCTGGCTGCCTCTCGGCGGCATCGTCGAGTGGCTGGCAGGGGCGGCGTTCTCGGCCATCTTCGGGCTCGTCGTCGGCGGCGTCGCGATCGTCGTGATGCACTATGCCGTCGAGCCCGTGCTCAAGCGCGTGCGCGGCGCCTGATCCTCAATCCAGCCAGGTGGTGAAGCCCTCGACCGGCTCGCGCTCCGCGACGAGTCCATTCTGGGGCGCCGCCGGATCGGCATGGCCGATGGCGATGCCGCAGACCACGATCTCGCTTTCGGGGATGGCGAGTTCGCGCCGCACCACCGGGTGAAAGCGCGCGAAGATCGCCTGCGGGCAGGATTGCAGGCCATGCCCCTGTGCCGCGATCAGCAGGCTCTGCAGGAACATGCCGAGATCGATCCAGGAGCCGATCTCGAGATCGCGGTCGACCGTCAGCATCAGCGCGACGGGGGCGTCGAAGAAACGCAGATTGGCGGCGCTTTGGCGCTTCATGCCCGCGACATCGCCCTTGGCGACGCCGAGCAAGCCGTAGAGATCCCAGCCGACCTTGCGTCGGCGCGAGAGATAGGGCTCGCGGAAGGTCTCGGGATAGTAGCGATATTCCTCGGACTGGACGAAGCCGGGATCGTCCAGGGCCGCCAGCAGGGCGCTCTCCAGCCGTGCCCGCGCCTGCGGCCCGATCACGCGCAGCTTCCAGGGCTGCATGTTCGTGCCGCTCGGCGCGCGGGACGCAACCTCGATCAGCCGGTGCAGCAGGGCGGGGTCGACCGGCGTCGGCAGGAAGGCGCGGGTGGCGCGGCGGGAGGTGATGGCCTGCTCGACGGCCTGCGCCGCGCTCGATGGATTCATGGTCGCTCCGTCCGCACTCCCAGCTTCAATAGGCGGCGAGCAGAGAGCCTATCGGCGCCTCGACGCTCAGCCTCACGCCCTGCGGCTCGTAGGTGATCCGGGACGTCCCAGCGAGATAGCCCGACAGCGCCTTCTCGATCACCTGGGAACCGAAACCGCGGCGGACCGGCTCTGCGACGGGAGGGCCGCCGCTCTCGACCCAGCTGAGCCGAAACTGATCATCATCCAAATCCCAAGACATCTCGACGAGACCGTTATCTCCCGAGAGGGCGCCATACTTCACCGCATTGGTCGCCAGTTCGTGGATGGCGAGAGCCAGGGCCATCGCCGCCCGGGAGGCGATCCGCGTTTCCGGACCCGTCACGCGCACGCGCTGACCCAGCCCGTAAGGCTCGAGGATCGTCGCGCTCAGTTCGCCCAGCGTGGTCTCCGAGACGGCGCTGGTCATCAGCACGTCCTGCGCCTGGCCGAGCGCGTGCATCCGCGCGGCAAGATGATCCCGCGTGCCGGCAATGTCGTCGCGATGCAGGCGCATCGTCTGGTTGACGATGGCGTGGACCATGGCGAGCATATTCTTGATGCGATGGTTCAGCTCGCTGGCGAGGAGCTGATATCTCTCGCGTTCGCCCTGCAACTCGGAGATGTCGCGCGAGACGGAGAGAATGGCGTGAGGCTGCCCATCGGCGCCGAGGATCGGCGAAACCTGCACGTCCCAATAGCGTGGATTGCCAGCCGCCGTGTTGGCGGCGCCTTCGAAGCGGTAACTGCGGCCGGCCCTGGCCTCGGCGATGGCGACCGACGCGTCGCGATGGCCCTCGCGCTCCCAGAAGCTCGGCCAAGGGCAACCTCTCAGGGCGTTGAAGTCACTGACTTCCATCACCCGCATTCCGCCTTCGCTCATGAAGGTCAGACGGCCTTCGAGATCGAGCACCTTGATGCAGTCGTTGGAGGCGGCGAGCACGCTCATCATGAAGCGCGCATCTGGCTCGTAATGGCTCGTCACGCTGGGTCCCGGGATCTGCGAGCGCTCGGTCATCCGCCCGACCGGGAGCCTGTTTCAGAATAGTCTCGGCCGGGCCACCATCGCAACGGGGCGACCAAGGCCCGAGGCTGCAACCCACTCCGGACGATCGCGTTCCCGGCCGCCGCAAAAACGGCCGGGAGAGTGCCTAGTCGCGGGATGCGACGAACGCCGCATGCTCCTCGACCAGCGCGCCGGAGAGCGCCTTGGCGATGAGGGCGCGGGTGTTGGCGAGGCCATAGATCGCGGCGAAGGAGCCGAAGCGCGGGCCCTGATCCTCGCCGAAGAAGACCTGGTAGATCGCCTTCCACCACTCGCCGGAGACACCGGGCCGCTCGGGGGTCGCGTTCTTGGCGGTGAGGTTCTGGTAGCGCGGGATGGCGCGGGCGACATCGAGCGCCGTGTCCTGCACCGTCTCGGCGCTCGCATCCGCCGGCAGGGCGGCCAGCGCGGCGTCGAGCGCGGCAAAGGCCGCTGCTTCCGTCTCGTCTGCGAGGCGGTAGTTCTTCGCCGGCTTCACGAAGTCGCGGAAATAGGCGATCGCATAGCCGACCAGCGCATCGAGACGCGGATGGGTTTGCGGCGAGATGCCCGGCGCGTAACGCTGGAGGAAGCCCCAGAGCACCGCCTTGTCCTCGGAATTCGCGACGGCGACGAGGTTCATGAGCAGGCCGAAGGTGATCTGCGCGCGCGCGGCGTTCTCGCCCTCGCCGGTGGCGATGACTTCAGGCTGCGGCGGCTCGCCGTGGTGGAGGTGCCAGACGGGATTGCCGAGCCGGTTCTTCCAATCCTGGCGCTCATAGCCGCCGAGGAACTGCAGATACTCGTCGACAGCGCGCGGAATGACGTCGAAATGCAGCTTCTTGGCTTCGCGCGGGCGCTGGAACATGTAGAGCGCCAGGCTCTCCTGCGGGCCGTATTCGAGCCATTGCTCGATCGTCAGGCCGTTGCCCTTCGACTTCGAGATCTTCTGGCCCTGCTCGTCGAGAAAGAGCTCGTAGTTGAAGCCCTCGGGCGGGGTGCCGTCGAGAGCGCGCGCGATCTGCGAGGATACCTTGACCGAGTCGATCAGGTCCTTGCCCGCCATCTCGTAGTCGATGCCGAGCGCGACCCAGCGCATCGCCCAGTCCGGCTTCCACTGCAGCTTGACCTGGCCGCCGGTGACGGGCGTGACGAAGCGCTCGCCCGTGCCGGGATCGGTCCAGGTGATGGTGCCGGCCTCGACGTCGCGCGCCTCGATCGGGACCTGCATGACGACGCGCGTCACCGGGTGGATGGGCAGGAAGGGCGAATAGGTGGCCGCCCGCTCCTCTCGCAACGTCGGCAGCATGATCTTCATGATGGCGTCGTAGCGCGCCAGCATCTTCAGCAGCGTCGCGTCGAACTCGCCGGCGCGGTAGCTGTCGGTCGAGGACTTGAACTCGTAGTCGAAGCCGAACTGGTCGAGGAAGGCGCGAAGCCGCGCATTGTTGTGGCGGCCGAAGCTGTCATGCGTGCCGAAGGGGTCCGGCACCTCGGTCAGCGGCTTGCCGAGATTGGCAGCCAGCAGCTCCTTGTTGGGGACGTTGTCTGGCACCTTGCGCAGCCCGTCCATGTCGTCGGAAAAGGCGATCAGGCGGGTGGGCACGGCATCGCCGGTGAGCACGCGAAAGGCATGGCGAACCATCGAGGTGCGCGCGACCTCGCCGAAGGTGCCGATATGGGGCAGGCCAGAGGGGCCATAGCCGGTCTCGAAGATCACCTCCGTCTTGCCCGATTTCTCGATCCGCGCGACGAGCTTGCGAGCTTCCTCGAACGGCCAGGCGGCCGAACGCTGGGCGGCGTCCACAAGGGCGGGGTCGAAAACCGGCATTTGGGGTGGTGTCCTCTCCAGATCCTGCAAAATGCGAGGGAGGGGCTTTCGCAGATTGCGAAGGGCGGCGTCAATGACGGGATGCGTCGATCGAGCGCGGACCTCTCTGCCGCGCCGGCGACATGGCGGCTTGCAGTCGCATGGGTTGTCGCTCCGCCTTGCGGGTATAGGTTGCTCGGCCTCGAAACCCGGGAGGACGACCATCTTGGATCGCCATCTGCACGACCAACTCATCAGCTGGCGACGCCATCTCCATGCCCATCCGGAACTCGGCCGCGAGGAGAAGGAGACGAGCGCCTTCGTCCAGGCGAGGCTGACCGCACTCGGCGTGCCCTTCACCGCCGGCATCGGCGGCCATGGCGTGGTGGCGACCCTCAGGCGGGGCACCTCGGAACGGTCCGTCGGGCTGCGTGCCGACATGGACGCGCTGCCGATCCTCGAGGCGAACGAACTGCCCTACAAATCGACCCGGCCGCACGTCATGCATGCCTGCGGGCACGACGGACACACCACGGCCTTGCTGGGCGCGGCCGCGCTGCTCGCCCGCGACGACAGCTGGAGCGGCACGGTGCAGTTCGTCTTCCAGCCGGCCGAGGAGGGCGCCGGCGGCGCCCAGGCGATGCTCGCGGACGGCATTCTCGAACGCTTCCCGATGGAGCGCATCTTCGCCCTGCACAACTGGCCGGGGCTGGAGGCGGGCACCATCGCCGTCCATCGCGGGCCGGTGATGTCCGAGCCTGGCCGTTTCAGGATCACGCTGCACGGGACGGCAGGCCATGCGGCGCTGCCGGAGACGACGCGCGACCCAATCGTCGCCATGGGGCATCTCATCGTCGCGCTGCAGACGATCGTCTCCCGCAACATCGATCCGATGCAGTCCGCGGTGGTCTCGATCGGCCAGGTGCATGGCGGCTCGGCTTCGAACCAGATCCCGACCAGCGTCTTCATCGAGGGCACCTTCCGGACTTTCGTGGCAGAGGTCCGCGATCGTCTGCTCGGGCGCATCCGCGCGATCGCGCAGAACATTGCCGCGACCTTCGAGATGGAGGCCGAGGTCGAGACGATGCATGGTGCCGCCACCATCAACACGGCGCCGGAGGAGGAGATCGCCGCCGCGGCCGCGCAGGCGGCGGGAGTGGAACTGCGCCGTGATCTCAAGGCGAGCACCACGGGCGAGGACTTCGCCCATTTCCTGCAGCGGCTGCCCGGCGCCTATGTCTGGATCGGCAACGGGCCGGTGCGTGATGGCGGCGAACTGCACAATGATCGCTACGATTTCAACGACGCGATCCTCCCCGCGGCGTCGGGCTGGCTGGCGGCCGTGGCGAAGCAGGCACTGAGCGCGAACGCGCCGGCGAAGTGACAGCAACCGACCCACGCTCGCCGTCATGCTCGCCCTTGTGGCGAGCATCCACGTCTTGAACACCGCCCGCGACGAAGGAAGACGTGGATGGTCGGGACAAGCCCGACCATGACGCATGAGGCCGTGTGATGGCCGGCGTCAGAACGGGCTCACCGGGAAAAAGCGCAGATAGAGCCGCGCATAGGTGCCGTCGTCCCAGAGCGACTGCAGCGCGTAGTCGAGGGAACGCTTCAGCGGCACCTCGTCCTTGCGCATGAGGAAGGCGACGCCTTCGCCGAAATAGCGGCTCTCCAGGAAAGGCCCGCCGGTGAAGGCGAGTTCGCCCCCGGCGCTGCCGGCGAGCAGAAGCGACAGGGCGACGCCGTCGGCGAAGACGAATTCGGCATCGCCGCTGCGCAGCGCCGTGACGGCGGCGGTGAGGTTGGGGGCCTCGCGTCGCTGGACGAAGGGCAGCAACCGTTCGAGATAGGCCTGATGGGCCGTGCCGGCGACGACGGCGACGCGCTTGCCCTGGAGGGTGCGCGTGTCGAGTTCGGCCTGGGCGTTGCCACGGGTCGTGAGCAAACGGGCCGAGCCGCGGAAATAGAGATGGCTGGCCGCGAAGCGGGCGCGGATCGGCGGGGTCATGTTGATCGCCGCTGCCAGGACGTCGCCCCGGCCCTCGGCGAGCGAATCCAGCAGGGTGTCGAAGCGGCGGGCCTGGACGGTGCAGGTCCAGCCGAGCTTCTCGCAGGCGGCCCGCGCCAGTTCGACGGAGAAGCCGGTCGGACCGCCATCGGGCCCTGTGAAATGAAGCGGCGGGTATTCGTCGTCGGTGAGGAAGCGGATCACGCGCGGCGGACCGGGTTCCGGCCGGTCGAGCCGGATCCGCGGATCCCAGAAGTTCGGCACGGTGACGCGCGACTGCGCCAGCGCGGCCGGTGCGGCGAGTGTCAGCAGGGCCAGCGTGAGGAAGACGGCGCGGATCATGCGCGCATCTGGCGCGACGGGGCGGGTGGGATCAAGTGGCTCCCGGCCCGTTCGATCAGAGGGCGGCCACCGTCGCCTTCGCGCCCTTGTCGAACAGCGCTGCCAAATGCGTCTCGACGGCGCGCGTGAACCGCGGCTCGTGCGGCAGGTCGGCGCCGAAGATCGCCTCAATGCTCAGCAGCGACCGGCTGAGCGCCGTGGCATTGCGGCCGGCCGCCTTGGCCTTCTCCGCGAAAGTCGCGGCCAGCGGGTCGCTGACGTCGATCGTCGCGCCCTTTTCATCGGTGCCTGAGACGTAAGCCATCCAGGCCGCGACACCGAGCGCGAGGTGGTCGATCGCAGCATCCTGTTTCAGGCGGTCGTGGATGGTGCCGAGCAGCCGCTGCGGCAGCTTTTGCGAGCCGTCCATGGCGATCTGCCAGGTGCGATGGCGAATGGCGGGGTTCCGGAAACGGGCGAGCAGCGCCTGCGCATAGTCGCCGAGAACGACGCCCTGCGGCGCGGGCACGGTCGGGATGATCTCGGCCCAGAGCCCTTCGAGGAAGCGGGCTAAGACCGGGTCACCGCTGGCCTCGGACACGGTTTCGTGGCCGGCGAGATAGCCGAGATAGGCGAGCGAGGAATGCGCGCCGTTGAGCATGCGCAGCTTCATGAACTCGAAGGGCGCGACCTCCGAGACCATCTGCGCGCCGCCGCGCTCCCAGGCCGGGCGGCCGGCAGCGAAGACGTCCTGGATCGCCCATTGCCGGAAGGGCTCGCCGATCACGGGCGCGGCGTCCTCCAGCCCGATCAGGCCGGCGACCTCGGCGATGTCCGCCTCGGTCGTGGCGGGCACGATGCGGTCGACCATCGTCGCCGGGAAGGCGCCGTTGGCTTCGATCCACTGGGCGAGCCCGTCATCGGAGAGCGCCGCGAAATCGCGCACCAGCCCGCGCAGCACGCCGCCATTATGGGGAAGGTTGTCGCAGCTCAACGCCGTGAACGGGCCGAGCCCGGCGGCGCGGCGGGCCTTCAGGGCGGCAACGATCAGGCCCACCGCCGAGCGCGGGGCGTCTGGGTTGGCGAGATCGTGGACGATGTCGTGATGGTCGGCGCGGAGCCGGCCAGTCGCCGGGTCATGGCAATAGCCCTTCTCGGTGACCGTCAGCGAGACGATCCGCGTTTCCGCTGCGGCCATGCGCGCGACCAGTGCGGCCGGATCCTCCGGGGCGACCATCACCTCCCGGAGGCAACCGATGATCCGCAGCTCCGGCCCGGCCGGGGCGCGCTTCAGCAGGGTGTAGAGGCCATCCTGAGGGCTGAGGCGATCGCGCTGGTCGGGCCGCTGCAGACTGGCGCCGGTGACGCCCCAGGCGCCCGCTTCCAGTTCCAGCGTATCCTCGGTGTATTCGCAGAGATGGGCGCGGGCGAAAGCGCCGAGCCCCAGATGCACGATTCCCGGCGAGAGATGGGAGCGGTCATAGGCAGGGCGGCGGACCACCGCCGGCAGGGAGGACAGCGTCCTCGTCGTCAGTCTCGTCAACGGAATACGCCCGGCAGCCAGAGTGAGAAGGCGGGAACGTAGGTCACGAGCAGCAGCACCGCAACGCTGGCCCCGTAGAAGGGCCAGATCGTCCTCATCGATTCACTGATCGAGACCTTGCCGATGGCGCAGGCGACGAACTGGACAGAGCCGACCGGCGGCGTGTTCAGGCCGATGCCGGCGTTGAGGATCAGGATCACGCCGAAATGAACCGGGTCGATACCGATCGCCTTGACCACGGGCAGGAAGATCGGCGTGCAGATGATGATCATCGGCGCCATGTCCATGAAGGTGCCGAGCACTAGCAGGATGACGTTGATCAGCAGCAGAATGACCAGCGGATTGTCGGAGATCGACTGCATCAGCTGGATGGTCGCGGCGGGAACCTGCAGGAAGGCCATGAGCCAGCCAAAGGAGCTGGCGGCGCCGATGATCAGCAGTACCATGGCCGTGGTGCGGACCGCCCCCAGCGTCGCATGCACGAAGCCTTTGAAGTCGAGTCCGCGATAGACGAAGACCGTGACCAGCAGCGCGTAGACCACGGCGACGCAGGAGGATTCGGTGGCAGTGAAGACGCCCGAGCGGACGCCACCGAAGATGATGCCGATCAGCAGGATGCCGGGCAGCGCCGCCACCAGATAGCGCGCCACGGTCAGGAAGCCCGGGAAGACATCGGCCGGATAGCCGCGCTTCACGGCGACCGCCCAGGCCGCGACCATCAGCGCGAGGCAGAGCATCATTCCGGGAACGACGCCGGCGGTGAAGAGATCAGCGATCGAGATCGTTCCGCCTGCCGCCAGCGAGTAGATGATCATGTTGTGCGAGGGCGGGATCAGCAGCGCGATGATCGCCGCGTTGGCCGTGACGTTGACGGCGTAGTCCGGCGCATAACCGCGCTTGACCATCTGCGGGATCATGATGCCGCCGACGGCCGAGGCATCGGCCACGGCCGAGCCCGAGATGCCACCGAAGAGCGTGCAGGTGATGACGTTGACCTGGCCCAGCCCACCGCGCAGATGCCCGACGAGGGACGAGGCGAACTGGATCAGCCGGTCGGCGATGCCGCCGCGGATCATCAGGTCGCCCGAATAGATGAAGAACGGGATCGCCAGCATCGCGAAGGCGTTCATGCCGGTCGAAAGCTGCTGGAAGACCACGACGGGCGGGATGCCGATGTAGAGCACGGTCGCCATCGAGGCGATGCCCAGGCAGAAGGCGACCGGCACGCCCATCAGCAGCAGGAGCGTGAAGGAGACGAAAAGAACGGTGATCGCCATGGCTCAGGCCTCCCCGCCGAGGCCGTTGGCGTTCAGCGGCATCGGTGCCAGCTTCTCGCCCGTGAGGAACAGCAGCAGTTTCTCGATCGAGAACAGCGCGATCAGCGCGCCACCGGCGATGATCGGGACATAGTCCCAACCCTTCGAGATGCCGATCATCGGCAGCCGGTCACTCCAGACCTTGGCGGCGAGTTCGGTGCCGTACCAGACCATCGCGAAGGCGAAGAGCGTCACCAGCACCTCGTTGGCGACGATGAGCGCCGATTTCGCCGGGCCTCGCAGGTAGTGCAGGCCGACGTCGAAGCCCATGTGATCGAGCTCCCGGACGCCAACGGAGCCGCCGAGCAGGATGAACCAGAGCATCAGGAACAAGGATGCCGGCTCGCCCCAGGTCGGTGTCGCGTTCAGAACGTAGCGCCCGAACACCGTCCAGGCGACGATCGCCGTCATGGCGATCAGTCCCAAGCCTGCCGCCAGCAGCGCGATCAGACTGAGGCGTGCATTGATGCGCGTGAGCATCCGGGCAAAACCGGTCATGGGTTGTCCTGGGGTTTGGGCTGGACACAAGAAACGGGCGGCGGATGGCTCCGCCGCCCGTTGGGGCCTAGGCGATCACTTCACCGCCTGGATCTTGGCGACGAGGTCCTTGAGCGCCGGATCGGTAACGAACCGGTCGTAGACGGGCTTCATCGCATCGATGAAGGGCTGCTTCTCGACCGCATTGATCACGGCGCCGCCGGCCTTGACCTTGGCCTCGGAGGCCTTCTCGCGGGCGTCCCAGAGCTCGCGCATCTTGGCAACGGACTCCTTGGCCGCAGCCTTCATGATCTCCTGATCTTCCTTGGAGAGCTTGTCGAAGCTGCGCTTGGACATGACCAGCACCTCGGGCGAGAGCGAGTGCTCGGTCAGCGAGTAGAACTTCGAGACCTCGAAATGCTTGGTCGACTCGTAGGACGGCCAGTTGTTCTCGGCGCCGTCGATGACGCCGGTCTGCAGGGCCGAGTAGACCTCGCCGAAGGCCATCGGCGTGGCGTTGGCGCCAAGCGCCGAAACCAGAGCCACGAACATGTCCGACTGCTGGACGCGGATCTTCATGCCCTTCATGTCGGCGGGCGTGTTGATCGGCCGCTTCGAGTTGTAGAAGGAACGCGAGCCGGAATCGTAGAAGGCGAGGCCGACGAGATCGTGCTTCTCGAACTCCTTGAGGATCGAGTCGCCGATCGGGCCGTCCATGACCTTCCGCATGTGCTCGACCGAGCGGAAGATGAAGGGTAGGGACGGCACATTGGTCGCCGGGATCAGGTTGTTGAACGGCGCCATGTTGATGCGGTTCAGGTCGATCACGCCGAACCGGGTCTGCTCGATCGTGTCCTTCTCGTTGCCGAGCTGGGCCGAATGGAAGACGTTGATCTTGATGCGGCCCTTGGTCCGCTCTTCGAGCAGCTTGCTGATGTGCCGGACCGCCTCGACCGTCGGATAATCGGTCGGGTGGATGTCGGTCGAGCGCAGGACGGTCTGCGCGGCGGCACCGGTCGTGGCGGCGGCGAGAATGGCCGCGCCCGCGAGCGCGGAGAACATGCGTTTGGTGAGCATGGTTGAGGTCCTCTCCCTTGTTATTCTCGATGCCGGATTTTCCGGTCGTTCTTGTCCCGTGATGGGAGCCCAGCCGGCGGTAGCCGGCAGGGCGGTCTCGTCTAGAGAAATTCGCTGCGCATGGGCGTGAAGGAATCGATCAGCTGGCCGGCCTCGATGGCGGTGACGCCGTGGACGAGATCGGCCGGGACGAAGAAGGTGTCGCCGGCCCTGAGCCGCTGCGTGCGGCCGTCGATGGTGACGTCGAAGACGCCGCTCTCGACATAGGACGCCTGGCGATGCGGGTGCTGGTGCGCCTTGCCGACGGCGCCGGCCTCGAAGACCACGCGAACGATCATCAGATCCTCGCCATAGGCCATGATCTTGCGCTTCACGCCGGGTTCGGTCGGCTCCCAGGCGATGTCGGCCTCGCTCTGGAAAAAGGAATTGAGACGGTCGGTCATCGTGCGAGCCAGCCTCCGTCGACGGGGATGATGGCGCCGTGCATGTAGGCGGCGGCGTCGCTCGCCAGGAACACGGCGGCGCCGCCGATGTCCGAGGGCTTGCCCCAGCGGCCGGCGGGAATCCGCGCGAGGATCGCCTGGTTGCGGTCCGGATCGGCGCGCAGCGCTTCCGTGTTGTTGCTCTCGATATAGCCCGGAGCGATCGCGTTCACATTGATGCCCTTCTGCGCCCATTCGCAGGCGAGAAGCTTCGTCAGGCCGGCGAGCCCGCTCTTGCTGGCGGTGTAGGAGGCGACGCGAATGCCGCCCTGGAAGGAGAGCAGCGAGGCGATGTTGACGATGCGTGCGCCACGACCGGCCGCGACGGCGGACTTCGCGAAGGCCTGCGCCAGGAAGAACGTCGCCTTGAGGTTGACGTTTATCACCTCGTCCCAGTCGCTCTCGCTGAAGTCGAGCGCATCGGCCCGGCGGATGATGCCGGCATTGTTGACGAGGATGTCGAGCGGGCCGGCGAGCGCTTCAGCCTGCGCGATGACGCGGGGCGCGATGCCCTGTTCCTGCAGATCGACCTTGAGGGGACGAGCCGTTCCGCCGGCTTCCGCGATCAGCGCCAGCGTCTCGGTCAGGTCCGAGCGCCCGGCGGCCACCACGGTCGCGCCGGCCTGCGCCAGCGCGAGCGCGATGCCCTGGCCGATGCCGGTATTGGCGCCGGTGACCAGGGCCGTGCGGCCGGTGAGGTCGAAGGGCGAGGCCATCAGCGCAAGCTGTCCACGGGGGCGGGATCCATGTCGGTGAACTCGACATTGTCGCCGGCCATGGCCCAGACGAAGGCGTAGTTCGACGTGCCGCAGCCGCAATGGATCGACCAGTTCGGCGAGATCACCGCCTGCTCGTTGGCGACGAGGAGGTGGCGGGTCTGCGTCGGCTCGCCCATGAAGTGGAAGACGCGGTGGGCCGGGTCGAGGTTGAAATAGAGATAGGCCTCCATCCGCCGCGTATGGGTGTGGCAGGGCATGGAATTCCAGACCGAGCCGGGCTCCAGCGCGGTCATGCCCATCACCAGCTGGTTGGTGCCGGTGGTGTTGGGCATGATGTATTGGCGGATGGTGCGCTTGTTCGAGGTCTCCGGAGAGCCGAGATGGATCGTGTTGGCGTCCTCCTTGCGGATGAGCTGGTGGGGTGCCTCGCGGTGGGCGGGCGCGCTGGTCAGGTAGAACTTCGCCGGGTTCGCCGCGTCGGCGCTGGTGAAGGAGACCTCCTTCGCGCCCAGCCCGACATAGAGAGCGTCGAGATTCGGCAGCTCGAAGGCCTGGCCGTCGATGGTGACGCGGCCGGCTCCGCCGATGTTGATGACGCCGAGCTCGCGCCGCGCCAGGAAGAAGGGCGTCCCTGTCGGCGCGAAGGGCGCGAGCGAGAGGGCGGCCGTCGTCGGCGTCGCGCCGCCGACGATCATCCGGTCGTAATGGCTGTAGGTCAGGAGCAGCTCGCCCGGCGCGAAGAGCCGCTCGATCAGGAAATCGGCGCGCAACGCCTCGGTGTCGTAGTTGCGGACGTCGCGCGGATGCGCGGCCTGGCGTTCATCGATGGTCTTGGAAGCGGTCACAGGCGGTAGGCCTCCTTGGCCAGACGGTAGGCGAGGTCATGGGCGACCTCCGCCGCCTCGTCCTCGTCGAGGCGGTGCTCGGCGACGAGCCTGGCGAGATAGGCGCAGTCGCAGCGGCGGGCGACGTCATGGCGCGCTGGGATCGAGAGATAAGCGCGGGTGTCGTCGTTGAAGCCGACCGTGTTGTAGAAGCCGGCCGTCTCGGTCGTCAGTTCGCGGAAGCGCAGCATCGCCTCGGGCGCATCGAGGAACCACCAGCCCGGTCCGAGCTTCAGCGCCGGATAGTGACCGGCCAGCGGCGCGAGTTCTCGCGAATAGGTGGTCTCGTCGAGGGTGAAGGCGATGACGGTGAGGTTGGGCTCGTTGCCCACGGCATCGAGCAGCGGCTTCAGCGCGGCGACATATTCCATCCGGACGGGGATATCGGCGCCCATGTCGCGGCCGAAGCGCTCGAACAGGCGCGGGTTGTGGTTGCGCGAGGAGCCGGGATGGATCTGCAGGACGAGCCCGTCATCGAGGCTCATCTTCGCCATCTCGGTCAGCATCTGGCCGCGGAAGAGATCGGCTTCCTCGGCGGAGACCTTGCCGGCAACGACCTTGGCGAACAGCGCCTCGGCGTCGGCCTTGGAGAGGTTGGCGGTGCGGGCGGTGGCGTGGCCGTGGTCGGAGGAGGTGGCCCCACGCTCACGGAAATAATCGCGGCGCTGGCGATGGGCGGCGAGATAGCCGCTCCAGCTCATCACGTCCTCGCCGGTCAGGGCGCCGAACTGCTCGAGATTGGCCGCGAACCCTTCGAACTCCGGGTCCAGGACGCTGTCGGGCCGGTAGGCCGTGACGACCTTGCCGCCCCAGCCCGAGGCCCTGATCATGTCGTGCCATTTCAGATCGTCGAGCGCACCTTCCGTGGTCGAGATCGCCTCGATCTTGAACCGCTCGAACAAGGCGCGCGGGCGGTAATCCGGCTCCTGCAGCTTCTCGGCGATGCGGTCATAGAGGCGGTCGGCATTGTCGCTCGACAGGCGCTCGTTGATGCCGAAGACGCTGGATAACGCATGCTCGAACCAGAGCCGGCTCGGCGTGCCGCGGAACAGATGCCAGTGGCTGGCGAAGAGTTTCCAGATCGCGCGCGGGTCACTCTCGACCTTCGAACCGTCCTTGCGCGGGATCCCGAGTTTCTCCAGCGGCACCCCCTGCGAGTACAGCATGCGGAAGATGTAGTGGTCTGGCTTCACCAGCAATGTGGCGGGGTCGGCGAAAGGCTGGTCTTCGGCAAACCAGCGCGGATCGGTATGGCCATGCGGCGAGATGATCGGCAGGTCGCGGATGGTCGCGTAGAGCCGCCGCGCTATTCCGCGCGTGACCGGATCGGAGGGGAACAGGCGATCATCGTGCAGCAACATGGGGTCCGGCGCTCGTCGAGGCTCAGCGGCCGACCATAGTCGCGAGCGCTGCAATCGGTCAATATACTAATATACTAGTTTGTCGGAAGCGACCGTGCTATCTGCCGAACGAGGCGGAAGGAGCGGCTTCCCGTCCCGGCCGAGAGTCCCGGGATGCGGCGCGCAGCGAGGCATGGCGATGGCGCAGATCACCATCCGGAGCGAGGACGGCCCGCGGCGCGAGCGACGGCGGCAGCCTCTCGGCGGTGTCCCGACCGGGCGCGCGACGGCTGCCTCGCTGGTTCAGGACGAGCTGCGGCGCGCGATCCTCTCGATGGAAGCAGTTCCCGGCTCGGCGCTGGTCGAGAAGGAGCTGACCGCCCGGTTCGGCACCAGCCGGACGCCGGTTCGCGAGGCCCTGATCCGGCTCAAGGAGGAGGGGCTGGTCGAGATCTTCCCGCAGGCGGGCACCTTCGTCGCGCGGATCCCGACCGAGGCGATCCCCGAGGCAGTCTTCATCCGCCAGGCGCTCGAATGCGCGACGGTCGATCTCGTGGCTCGCATCGCGACGACGGACGCCATCGGCCTGCTGGACGCCGCGATCGCCCGGCAGCACGAGGCGTTCGAAGCGGGTGAGCAGGAGAGCTTCCACATCGCCGACGAGGATTTCCATGAGGCCCTGGCGATGGTTGCCGGCTATCCCGGAATCTGGAAGATCGCTCATGCCGCCAAGAGCCAGATCGACCGCTGCCGCCGCATGACGCTGCCGGTGCCGGGGCGCATGGCCATGGTGATCCGCGAGCATCTCTCCATCGTCGATGCCGTCCGCAGGAAGGACGCACCGGCAGCGGTTGCGGCGATGCGCAAGCATCTGGGCACGCTGCTGCCGGACCTGGTGCATCTGAAGGCGGAGCACCCCGACTACTTCGCCTGACGCGTCGCCGCGGCGCGGTGCTTGCTTGGTCGCGATGCGGCACGGGTCTGGGGGAGGCGCCCCATGCCACCTGCCGCTCCTTCGCGGCTCGTGTCATGCACGAGGCGAGCCGCCGCCTTAGCCGACCGGAGCCTGCGCCATGCCGAACCCCGCCGATCTCAGTGCCGTCGAGCTGCTCGACGCCTACAGCGCCCGAAGCCTCTCTCCCGTCGAGGTGCTGGAGGCCGTGATCGCGCGGATCGCGCGGTGGGAGCCTCGGATCAAGGCGCTCTATGCCTATGATCCCGAGGCGGCCCTGCGGGCGGCGAAGGCCTCCGAGGCGCGCTGGATGAAGGGCGAGCCGCTGCCGCTCGATGGCGTGCCGGGAACGATCAAGGAGAACATCGCCACCAAGGGCACGCCGATGCCCATCGGCACAGCCGCGCGCGATCTGTCGCCCATGCCGGAGGACGCCCCGGTCGCGGCGCGGCTGGGGGAGGCGGGCTTCGTGATGCTCGCGAAGACGACGATGCCCGATTACGGGATGCTGTCCTCGGGCCTGTCGAGCTTCCACGAGCTCGCCCGCAATCCCTGGGATGTGACGAAAAACCCGGGCGGCTCCTCGGCCGGGGCCGGGGCGGCGGGCGCAGCCGGCTACGGGCCGCTTCATGTCGGGACCGATATCGGCGGCTCGATCCGGCTGCCGGCCGGCTGGTGCGGGCTGGTCGGTCTGAAGCCGAGCTTCGGCCGCGTGCCGATCGACCCGAGCTATTACGGCCGCGTCGCCGGGCCGATGACCCGAACGGTCGCGGATGCCGCGCTGATGATGCGTGAGATCGCGAAACCCGATGCGCGCGACGGCATGAGCCTGCCACCGCAGGAGATCGACTGGCGGTCCCTCGACATCGACGTGAAGGGGCTGCGACTCGGCCTGCATCTCGATCCGGGCATCGGGATCCCCGTCGAGCCGGAGACGAGGGCAGCGATCGAGGCGGCTGGCTGCGCCTTCGCGGCGGCGGGCGCGATCGTCGAGGAGGCGCCGGCCTTCCTGACGCGAACCATGCTGGACGGGCTCGACGATTTCTGGAGCCAGCGCGCCTGGGCCGATATCGGTGCGCTCTCGCCGGACAAGCAGGCGCAGGTGCTGCCCTATATCTTCGCCTGGGCGAAGCGGGGCGACGGGCTCTCCGGCGAGCGCGTCTATCGCGGGATGAGCCAGATGCTGGCGATCAAGGACGCGGCGCTGAAGCAGAGCGCGCCCTTCGATTTCGTGCTGTCGCCGGTTGCGCCGGTGCCGAGCTATGCGGCGGAGCTCGCTTCGCCGATCCATGATCCGGACCGGCCCTTCGAGCACATCGTCTTCACCCTGCCCGCCAATATGTCCGACCAGCCCTCGATCGCCGTGCCCGCGGCGATGACGGCGGGCGGACTGCCGATCGGGCTGCAGATCACCGGGCGGCGCTTCGACGATCTCGGCGTGCTGCGGCTGGCGCGCGCCTGGGAGAGGCTTCGCCCGCCGCTGCCGGCCTATCCCGGCGCGGAGGCCTGATCAGAACAGCAGGCGCGGGGCGACAAGCGCCAGCGCCATGAAGACCAGTGAGAGCGCGCCGAGGCCGCCCGCGGCATAGGCGAGGACTCCGACGCCGGTGATGATCGAGGCCGAGGCGACGACGATGCCGATCTGCAGCAGACCCGAGGCGATCTCGAAATTCTCGCTGCGGGCCTTCTGGTCGTCGCGGATCTGCTCGGTCGCCTTGGCGCGGGCCATCAGCTCCTTGCGGCCCTCCTGCGTCTCCGGCTCGGATTCGTAGCGGGCGACCGTCGCCTTCCAGCTGTCGATGCGCTTCTGCAGCCGCTCGCGCGTGGCGGCGTCGGTGGTGCCGATCAGATCGATCTCCATCGCCTCGGCGGCGGTCCGAACGGTGGTGCCGCGAATGGTCTTGGCCTGGAAGAAGGACCAGAGATTCGAGGCGTCGATGTTCTTGGCGATGGCCTCGTTCTCGGCCTGCTTGCCGCCGATTTCCGACAGCGAGAGCAGTAGCGCCAGCACTGCGATGAGCAGCGCGATCTTCTTGTTGCCGCCCTCGGGCGGCTCGATGTGAGCAGACACGAATCATCCCCCAATGCCGTGGCGCAGCGTCTTATGCCGAAACGGCAGCCAAGGGGAGCGGAAGGGGGTCAACGCCCCGCCTGCGGATGAGCGGCGTCATAGGCCGCCATCAGCCGGGCTGAATCGATGCGGGTGTAGATCTGCGTCGTCGAGAGCGAGGCGTGGCCGAGCAGTTCCTGGATGGCGCGCAGGTCGCCGCCGCGGCCGAGCAGGTGGGTGGCGAAGGAATGCCGCAGCGCGTGCGGTGTCGCGGAATCGGGCAGGCCGAGTGCACCGCGCAAGCTCTCCACCGCGAGCTGGATGATGCGCGGGGAGAGGGGGCCGCCCTTGGCGCCGACGAAGAGCGGGCCCTGCGGCGGCAGAGTCCACGGACAGAGCGCGAGATAGGCGGCGATGGACTCGACGACCACCGGCAGGACCGGAACCATGCGGGTCTTGCTGCCCTTGCCGATGACGGTGAGCGTATCGCCCGCACGGGCCGGGGCCTGAGCGCGGGCCAGGGACAGCGCCTCCGAGATGCGCAGGCCGCAGCCATAGAGCAGCGAGAGAACGGCGGCGTCGCGGGCGAAGATCCAAGGATCGCGGATGTCGCCGGCCCGCGTTTCGGCTTTGGTGACGGCGCGCGCCGCGCGTGCTTCCAGCGGCCGGGGCAGAGCCTTGCCGATGCGGGGGCCGCGTGTCGCGGCGAAGGCGGCGGCGGTGAGCCTTCCCGTCCGCTCGCCGAAGCGGGCGAAGGAGCGCAGCGCTGCGAGCTGGCGCATCAGCGTGCGGTTGCCGACCTCCTCGCGCCGGCGCCGGCCCAAAAAGGCGCGCAGATCGGCCGGCTTCAGGGCGGCGATGTCGGCGACGCTCGGGGCGCCGCCGAGATGGTCTGTGAGGAAGTTCGCGAACTGGCGCAGATCGCGGGAATAGGCTTCCAGCGTCTTCGGCGAGAGCCGGCGCTCATGGGCGAGATGATCGAGCCAGGCGCGGGCGAGGGTATCGAAATCGGACATGATCAGCCTGAGCCTCGCATCGGCGCGGAGCATGACGGCGCAACCTTAACGCCTCGCGAAGGGGCGACCTCAACGCTTCGGGCAGGCGAAGGGCATGAAGGTGCTGGCCATGCCCTGGTTCATGCCCATCACGACCATGATGTTGGCGAGGTTCAGTTCCTCGGCGCTGCGCGGGCAGACCTCGCCCTTGATGCTGCAGCCGGAGGCGAGAAAGGCCTCATGGGCGTCGAGAAAATCCTGGCCAAGTCCTTTCCGCCCCAGCCTCGACAGCGCCTCGGCATAGGCCTTGGTGTAGCGCTCGCATTTGATCGCCGGCCAGTTTTCGGGGGGCGTCGGCTGGGCCTGCACCGGAGCGGCGAAGGTGGCAGCGGAAAGCAGAATGGCGCCGGAGAGGCGGGCGGCGAAGGGCATGGCGGTCTCGGATCTGCGGCCGGAGGGCGGCAGACATCATGCGATCGGGGCCATGGCAAGGCAGGCGGTTGTCGCCATGGCGGGCAGAGGCTAGGCACGGGCGATGAGCGGCGAAGCGGATCGGGCGGAGGATGGTGGCACCGTCGAGGTGCTGATCCCGCTCGCGCTCGACCAGGCCTATAGCTATGCCGTGCCGCCCGGTCTCGTGCTGGCGCCCGGAGATGTGGTGCAGGTGCCGCTCGGGCCGCGCCAGACGGTCGGCGTCGTCTGGGAGCGGGGCGCGGGGCGCGGCGGCAATCTCAAGGCCGTGACGGCCAAGCTCGACATGCCGCCGCTCGACGGCGCGCTGATGAAGCTGGTCGACTGGGTCGCCTGGTACACGCTCGCTCCCAAAGGATCCGTGCTGGCGCTGGCGTTGCGTCGGCCGCCCGAGGACGGCCCAGAGCGCCCGAAGCTGGGCGTCCGGCTCGTCGGCGCGCCCCCGGCACGGATGACGCCGGCGCGGGCGCGGGCGATCGCGGCCGCGGAAGGCGGGCTGCTCATCGCCAAGAGCGCGCTCGCGGAAGCGGCTTCGGTCAGTGCGGCGGTGATCGATGCGCTCGTCGATGCCGGGACCTTCGCCGTCGAGCCGCTGCCACGCGAGGCGGTGGCGGCCATGCCCGATCCGGACCATGCCGCGCCGGCGCTGTCGGAGGACCAGGCGGCGGCGGCGGCGGCGCTCGTCGCCTCGGTCAGGGCCGCGACCTATGGGGTGACGCTGCTCGAGGGCGTCACCGGTTCGGGCAAGACGGAGGTCTATTTCGAGGCGGTTGCCGAGGCGGTGCGGCTCGGGCGCCAGAGCCTGATCCTGATGCCCGAGATCGCGCTCACGGCGCAGTTCATCGACCGCTTCGAGGCGCGTTTCGGCGTCCGTCCCGGGCTGTGGCATTCGGCTGTGACGGGCCGCAGGCGCGAGCGCCTGCAGGCGGCGATCGCCAGCGGCGAGGCGAAGGTGGTGGCGGGCGCGCGCTCGGCACTGTTCCTGCCCTATCGCGATCTCGGCCTGATCGTGGTCGATGAGGAGCACGAGGCCGCCTACAAGCAGGAGGACGGTGTCGCCTACCACGCCCGCGACATGGCGGTGGTGCGCGGGCGCATTGAAAACGCGCCTGTGATCCTGACCTCGGCGACGCCGTCACTGGAAACCCGCGTCAATGCCGAGCGCGGCCGCTACACCCATCTCAAGCTGCCCGAGCGCTTCGGTGGGCGGACGCTGCCGACGCTCGGTCTCGTCGATCTGCGCCAGGACAAGCCGCCGCGCGGGCGCTGGATCTCGGACACGCTGGCGAAGGCGATGACCGCCAATCTGGAGGCCGGCGAGCAGTCCCTGCTGTTCCTGAACCGGCGCGGCTATGCGCCGCTGACGCTGTGCCGCGACTGCGGCCACCGCTTCCAGTGCCCGAACTGCTCGGCCTGGCTGGTCGATCATCGCTTCCGGCGCGCGCTGGTCTGCCACCACTGCGGCCATGTCGAGCGCCGGCCGCATGAATGCCCGCAATGCCATGCGCAGGAGAGCCTAACCGCCTGCGGGCCGGGTGTGGAGCGTCTGGCGGAGGAGGTGGCGACGCTGTTTCCGCAGGCGCGGGGCATCGTGCTGTCGAGCGATTTCCCGGGCGGGACCGAGCGCCTGAAGACCGAACTGATGGCGGTCGCCTCGGGTGAGTTCGACATCGTCATCGGCACGCAGCTCGTGGCCAAGGGGCACAACTTCCCCGGCATGACGCTGGTCGGCGTGGTCGACGCCGATCTCGGCCTGACATCCGGCGATCCGCGCGCGGCCGAGCGCACCTTCCAGGTGCTGCGGCAGGTGACGGGCCGGGCCGGACGTGGCGAAAAGCCCGGCCGCGCCCTGCTGCAGACGCATGACCCGGCCCATCCCGTGCTGAAGGCGCTGGTCTCGGGCGATCCGGAGCGGTTTTATGCCGCAGAGATCGCCGCGCGCGAGGCGGCGGGGCTGCCGCCCTTCGGGCGCCTGGCGGCGCTGATCGTCTCGGCCAACAACCAGCCCGAGGCCGAGGCGCATGCGCGCGCTCTGGCGCGCTGCGCCGAGGCGCCGGAGGGCGTGGCCGTGCTCGGCCCGGCCGAGGCGCCGCTCGCCGTGCTGCGCGGGCGCCACCGCATGCGGCTGATCGTGAAGACGGAGCGGGGTGTGGATCTCCAGGCCTATCTGCGCGGCTGGCTCGCCCGCTGCGGCAAGCCGAAGGGCTCGGTGCGCGTGGCGGTCGATGTCGATCCGCAGAGTTTCCTCTGAAGGTCGGTCGGTTCCGGCCGGCCCTGTCGCCACGCCTCCGAAAGGACCGGCAAAACCGTGTCTTGGATCGGCATCAACGGATTGCGCGCCCCAAAACCACATGCTAGTGCACCGCCACATTTAGGTCGCGAAGCCGTCTTGCCGGGTTCACGTCCGTGATACATCGCAGCGCCGGGACCTTGCACTCCGCCTTCGCCCGAAGGCCGCCGGGGCGGTCCCATGAAACGAGAGATTTGACGCGTGGCTGAAGGCGGATCGCAAGGATCACTGGTTTCGGGCGTGGCCGGTCGCTACGCCACGGCCCTGTTCGAACTGGCCAGCGAGGCCAATGCTGTCGATGCCGTCACTGCCGATCTCGACAGCTTCTCGGCCCTGCTGGCCGACAGCGAGGATCTGCGGCATCTCGTCGGCAGCCCCGCCTTCTCGGCGGAAGAGCAGACCGGCGCGATCAAGGCCGTGCTCGCCAAGGCCGGCCTCACGGGTCTCGCCGGCAATTTCATCGGTCTCGTCGCCAGCAAGCGCCGCCTGTTCGCGCTGCCGGGCATGATCACCGCCTACAAGGCGCTCGTCGCCCAGGCCAAGGGCATCGTCAGTGCCGAGGTCACGCTGGCCGAGACGCCGGCGCCCAAGCGCGTCGACGAGATCCGGGCCGCGCTGGCCGCCGTCGCCGGCAAGGATGTGGACGTCGCGATCAAGGTCGATCCGTCGCTGATCGGCGGGCTCGTCGTGAAGATGGGCTCCCGCATGGTCGACGCCTCGCTGAAAACCAAGCTCAATTCAATTCGTCTTGCCATGAAAGAGGTCGGCTGATGGAAATCCGCCCCGCTGAAATCTCCGCGATCCTGAAGGCCCAGATCTCCAATTTCGGGTCCGAAGCTTCCGTCACCGAAGTCGGCCAGGTTCTCTCCGTCGGCGACGGCATCGCCCGCGTCTACGGCCTCGACAAGGTCCAGGCCGGTGAGATGGTCGAGTTCGAGACCGGCGTGCGCGGCATGGCGCTCAACCTCGAGAGCGACAATGTCGGCGTCGTGATCTTCGGTTCCGACCGCGAGATCAAGGAAGGCCAGACGGTCAAGCGCACCGGCGCCATCGTCGACGTGCCGGTCGGCAAGGAGCTGCTCGGCCGCGTCGTCGACGCGCTCGGCAACCCGATCGACGGCAAGGGCCCGATCAAGGCGACCCAGCGCGCCCGCGTCGACGTCAAGGCGCCCGGCATCATCCCGCGCAAGTCGGTTCACGAGCCGATGGCGACCGGCCTGAAGGCGATCGACGCCCTGATCCCGATCGGCCGCGGCCAGCGCGAGCTGATCATCGGCGACCGCCAGACCGGCAAGACCGCGGTGGCGCTCGACACGATCCTGAACCAGAAGGCCAACAACGAGACCGGTGACGAGAGCCAGAAGCTCTACTGCGTCTATGTCGCGATCGGCCAGAAGCGTTCGACCGTCGCCCAGTTCGTGAAGGTGCTCGAAGAGCGCGGCGCGCTGGAGTACTCGATCGTGATCGCGGCGACCGCCTCGGACGCGGCCCCGATGCAGTTCCTGGCGCCCTTCGCCGGCTGCGCCATGGGCGAGTATTTCCGCGACAACGGCATGCACGCCGTGATCATCTATGACGACCTCTCTAAGCAGGCCGTCGCCTACCGCCAGATGTCGCTGCTGCTGCGCCGCCCGCCGGGCCGCGAGGCCTATCCGGGCGACGTGTTCTATCTCCACTCCCGCCTGCTCGAGCGCGCGGCGAAGATGGGCGAGGACGCCGGCCTCGGCTCGCTGACGGCGCTGCCGGTCATCGAGACGCAGGCGAACGACGTGTCCGCCTACATCCCGACCAACGTGATCTCGATCACCGACGGCCAGATCTTCCTCGAGACCGATCTGTTCTACCAGGGCATCCGCCCGGCGGTGAACGTCGGCCTTTCGGTGTCGCGCGTCGGCTCGGCCGCGCAGACCAAGGCGACGAAGAAGGTCGCCGGCAAGATCAAGGGCGAACTCGCGCAGTATCGCGAGATGGCCGCCTTCGCGCAGTTCGGCTCGGACCTCGACGCCGTGACGCAGCGCCTGCTCAACCGCGGCGCCCGCCTGACCGAGCTCCTGAAGCAGCCGCAGTTCTCGCCGCTGAAGATGGAAGAGCAGGTCGTCGTGATCTATGCCGGCGTCAACGGCTATCTCGACGCCCTGCCGGTCGCCAAGGTCCGCGCCTTCGAGGACGGGCTGCTGGCGCTGGTTCGCGGCAAGCATGCCGACATGCTGGCCGAGATCGGCAAGTCGAAGGATCTGTCCGACGCCAATGCCGCGAAACTGAAGGACATCGTGAGCGACTACGCCAAGTCGTTCTCGTAACCGCCGATACGGGCGCAGCGGGGCAGGCCGTCTCGCTGCGCAGTCGCTCTGGATTGCTTCGTCGCTGAACAGTGACGGGTAGAGGGTCAAGACCGGATGCCGTCCCTTAAGGACCTACGAAACCGCATCGCTTCCGTGAAGGCGACGCAGAAGATCACCAAGGCCATGCAGATGGTCGCGGCCGCGAAGCTGCGCCGGGCGCAGGCCGCGGCCGAGGCCGCCCGCCCCTATGCCGAGCGCATGGAGACGGTGCTGGCCAATCTCGCCTCGGGCGTGACCGGCGCGAGCGCGCCGCGCCTGATCGCCGGCACGGGCTCGGACAAGGTGCATCTGCTCGTCGTCTGCACCGCCGAGCGCGGCCTGTGCGGCGCCTTCAACTCCTCGATCGCCCGCCTGGCGCGCGACAAGGCGGTGGCGCTCAAGGCCGAGGGCAAGACGGTCAAGATCATCTGCGTCGGCAAGAAGGGCTATGACCTGCTTCGCCGGCAGTTCGAGAAGGACATCATCGAGCTGATCGACCTGCGCTCCTTCAAGCAGGTCGGCTACGTCAATGCCGAGACGATCGCCCAGAACGTGCTGTCGCGCTTCGCGGCCGGCGAGTTCGACGTGGCGACCCTGTTCTTCTCGAAGTTCAAGTCGGTGATCTCGCAGATCCCGACGGCCCAGCGGATCATCCCGGCCGAGATCCCCGCCGGGACCAAGACGACCGAGGCGGTCTACGACTACGAGCCGGACGAGGGCGAGATCCTCGAGACCCTGCTGCCGCGCAACCTCACCGTCCAGGTGCTGCGCGCGCTGCTCGAGAACGCCGCCTCCGAACAGGGTGCCCGCATGTCGGCGATGGACTCCGCCACGCGCAACGCCGGCGAGATGATCAAGAAGCAGACGCAGCTCTACAACCGCTCGCGCCAGGCGATGATCACCAAGGAACTGATCGAGATCATCTCCGGCGCGGAAGCGCTCTAACCGCCTGAATTGAGGCCGGCGCGCCGGCTTTGTCGACACGCTGAACGCGAATCCGAGGTTATCACCATGGCCAAAGCCGCTACGAAGAAGACCGCCGCCGAGAAGCCCGCCAACACCGGCACCGGCCGCATCGCGCAGGTCATCGGCGCCGTCGTCGACGTCCAGTTCGACGGCGCGCTGCCGGAGATCCTGAACGCGCTCGAGACGACCAATCTCGGCAACCGGCTCGTCCTCGAGGTCGCCCAGCATCTCGGCGAGAACACGGTCCGCACCATCGCGATGGACTCGACCGAAGGCCTGGTCCGCGGCCAGTCGGTGACCGACACCGGTGCCCCGATCGCCGTGCCGGTCGGCGACGAGTGCCTCGGCCGCATCATGAACGTCATCGGCGAGCCGATCGACGAGGCCGGCCCGATCATGACGACCGCCACCCGCGGCATCCACCAGCCGGCTCCGTCCTATGCCGAGCAGGCCACGGATGCGCAGATCCTGGTCACCGGCATCAAGGTCGTCGACCTGCTGGCTCCCTACGCCAAGGGCGGCAAGATCGGCCTGTTCGGCGGGGCCGGCGTCGGCAAGACCGTGCTGATCATGGAGCTCATCAACAACGTCGCGAAGGCCCATGGCGGCTATTCGGTGTTCGCCGGCGTCGGCGAGCGCACCCGCGAGGGCAACGACCTCTATCACGAGATGATCGAGTCGGGCGTGAACAAGAAGGGCGGCGGCGAGGGCTCCAAGTGCGCCCTGGTCTACGGCCAGATGAACGAGCCGCCGGGCGCCCGCATGCGCGTCGCTCTCTCGGGCCTGACCGTCGCCGAGGACTTCCGCGACAAGGGCCAGGACGTGCTGTTCTTCGTCGACAACATCTTCCGCTTCACGCAGGCCGGCTCGGAAGTGTCGGCGCTGCTCGGCCGCATCCCGTCGGCGGTGGGTTACCAGCCGACGCTGGCGACCGACATGGGCAACCTGCAGGAGCGCATCACCACCACCAATAAGGGCTCGATCACCTCGGTGCAGGCGATCTACGTCCCCGCGGACGACCTGACCGACCCGGCGCCGGCGACCTCGTTCGCCCACCTCGACGCCACCACCGTGCTGTCGCGCTCGATCGCCGAAAAGGGCATCTACCCGGCGGTCGACCCGCTCGACTCGACCTCGCGCATGCTCTCGGCCGACATCGTCGGCGCCGAGCACTACAGCGTGGCGCGTCAGGTCCAGCAGATCCTCCAGCGCTACAAAGCACTGCAGGACATCATCGCGATCCTGGGCATGGACGAGCTCTCGGAAGAGGACAAGCTCACCGTTGCCCGCGCCCGCAAGATCGAGCGCTTCCTGTCGCAGCCCTTCTTCGTCGCGGAAATCTTCACCGGCTCGCCGGGCAAGCTGGTCGCGCTCGAAGATACGATCAAGGGCTTCAAGGGCCTGGTCGAAGGCAAGTACGATCACCTGCCGGAGGCCGCCTTCTACATGGTCGGCTCGATCGACGAAGCCATCGAGAAGGCCCAGCGCCTGGCGGCGGAAGCGGCCTGAGGATCGTCATTCTCGGGCTCGGCCCGAGAATCTCACGACCAGACGACGCTGGTTTCCGGGATGGCCGGGTCAAGCCCGACCATGACGAGCCGAGGAGAGATATACGATGGCCACCTTCAAGTTCGAACTCGTCTCGCCGGAGCGCATCCTGTTCTCGGGCGACGTCGTCAGCGTCATCATCCCGTCGATCGAGGGTGAGATGACGGTTCTGGCCGGCCACGCGCCGCTGGTCGCGACGCTGAAGGCGGGCATCGTGTTCGTCCAGACGACCGGCAACAACGGCAAGGAATTCTTCGTCAATGGCGGTCTCGTCGAGATCAACGCCGCCTCGACGACGATCCTGGCGGAGCAGGGCCGCTTCCTCGAGGACGTCAACGCCGCTGTGCTCGACCAGGAAATCCTGAGCGCCGAGACCAAGCTGACCGGCTCGAAGGACGAGGACGAGAAGAAGCGCCTGCATGACACGCTGGTGCAGCTGCGCGAGTTCAAGCACGTCTTCGAGACCCGCAAGGCAGCCTGAGAGCTACCGCAGGCAAGACGATCGAGGGGCCGCGCGAGCGGCCCTTTCTCGTTGTCAGGCGTAGCTGATGAACTCTAGCAGGGAGCCGTCGGGATCGCGGAAATAGACGCTGGTGCCCGCGCCGCCGCGGCCGAAGCGCTGCACGGGGCCAAGTTCCACCGGCACATTGCAGGCGGCCAGATGCGCGACCGCGTCCGCGATCGGCCCGTCCCAGCGAAAGCACAGATCGCTCCCGCCGGGTGGGACGGGGAGCCTCGCCTTCGGTTCCGGCTGGAGCCCCGGACCGTGGCAGTTCAGCTGCGCGGCTCCGATCCGGTAGACGAAACCCGCCCCGTTCAAGACCACGGCCGCCCCGAGAACATCCCGATAGAAGGCGTTCGAGCGCTCCCAGTCCGAAACATGGATGACGCAATGGTCGAAGCTGATCGCGTCCATGGCCATCCCTCGCTGAACTCGTGCAGTGCCGCCGCCGAGCTTGCGCCTACTCACCCATCGCGATCAAGCTGGCGTTGCCCCCGGCTGCGGCCGTGTTGATCGTCACCGTCTGTTCCGTTGCGAAGCGCATCAGATAATGCGGGCCGCCGGCCTTCGGCCCGGTGCCCGAGAGGCCATGGCCGCCGAAGGGTTGCACACCGACCACGGCACCGATGATGTTACGGTTGACATAGATGTTGCCGGTGGAGAGCCGGCTGGTGACCTGTTCGATCGTGGTCTCGATGCGCGAATGAACGCCGAGCGTGAGGCCGTAGCCGGTCGCCTCGATGTCGTGGATGACCCTGTCGAGTTCGCCGGCCTTCCAGCGCACGACGTGCAGGATCGGGCCGAAGTGCTCGCTTGTGAGGTCGGCGACGCTGCCGAGCGACACGACATGCGGCGCGACATAGGTGCCGCCGAGGGCGGGCGTCTGGCCGGCCCATGCGACGCGGCCGAGCTTGCGCATGGCGTCGATATGGGTGTCGAGCCGGTGCTTGGCGGCGGCGTCGATGACCGGGCCAATATGGGTGTCGATCGCGCGCGGGTCGCCGAGCTTCAGCTCGCGGGCGGCGCCGGTGATCATCTCGATCATCTTATCGGCGACATCGTCCTGGACGACGAGCAGGCGCAATGCCGAGCAGCGCTGGCCGGCCGAGCGGAAGGCCGACATCACGACGTCGTCGGCAACCTGTTCGGCCAGCGCGGTGGCGTCAACGATCATGGCGTTGAGGCCGCCGGTCTCGGCGATCAGCGGGACGATGGGTGAGTCCTTGGCCGCAAGCGCGCGGTTGATCGCGCGGGCGGTCGTCGTCGAGCCGGTGAAGGCGACGCCAGCGACCTCCTTATGCGCGACGAGGGCCGCGCCGACCGCGCCATCACCCGGCACGAGATGGAGCGCAGAAACGGGAATGCCGGCCTCGTGCAGGAGGCGCACGGTCACGGCCGCGATGAGCGGCGTCTGCGGCGCCGGCTTGGCGACGACGCTGTTGCCGGCGACGAGCGCGGCCACGATCTGGCCCGCGAAGATCGCGAGCGGGAAGTTCCAGGGCGCGATGCAGAGGAAGGCGCCGCGCCCGCGGAGGATCAGGCGGTTGTCCTCGCCGGTCGGGCCGGGCAGGGCGGTCGGCGTCGCGAGCTTCGCCTCGGCTTCGGCCGCGTAGTAGCGGCAGAAATCGACCGCCTCCCGCACCTCCGAGAGGGCATCGTCGAGCGTCTTGCCCGCTTCGGCCTGAAGCAGGGCGAGCAGCAGGCCGCGCCGCGCCTCCATCAGGTCCGCGGCCTTGCGCAGGGCGGCGGCGCGCGTGCGGGCCGGGGTGGCGTTCCAGGCGGGGAAGCCCGCCGTCGCCGCCGCCACGGCGCGTGCCGCCGTCGTCGCGTCGGCTTCCGCGACGCGGCCGATGACGTGGTTGTCGATCGGCGAGCGCACATCGCGGGCCGTGCCGCCGGCGCTCGCGCCATCGATGATCGGGGTGGCCTCCGGGAAGGGCTTGGCGACCGCCGCCGCGATCTCCGCCAGCAGGGCTTCCAGGCTCTCCGCATGGCCGAGTTCGACGCCGGCCGAGTTCTTGCGGGAGGGCCCGAAGAGGTCCGCCGGCAGCGGGATGCGGCGATGCCGGGCCGCGCCGGGCTGGCCGATGATGTCCGCCGGCGGGACGAGCAGCTGCGCCACGGGCACGTCGGGATCGCCGGAGACGCTGACGAAGGAGGAGTTGGCGCCGTTCTCGAGCAGGCGCCTCACCAGATAGGCGAGCAGGTCCTGATGCCCGCCGACCGGCGCATAGGTCCGGCAGGCGAAGCCCTCGGGGCCGGCGAGGAGTTTTTCGTAGAGCGCCTCGCCCATGCCGTGCAGGCGCTGGAACTCGAAGCCCTCGGACGATCCCGCCATCTCGGCAACGGTCGCGACCGTTTGGGCGTTGTGGGTGGCGAACTGGGGAATGATGCGCGGCCGCAGGGCCAGCAGCTGGGCGGCGCAGGCCTCGTAGTTCAGGTCGGTCATCGCCTTGCGGGTGAAGACCGGATAGTCGGCCAGGCCGCGCTCCTGGGCGCGTTTGAGCTCGGTGTCCCAATAGGCGCCCTTGACGAGCCGCACCATCATGCGCCGGCCATGGGCCTCCGCGAGCCTGCCGATATGGTCAATGACCGCCGAGGCGCGCTTCTGATAGGCTTGGATGGCAAGGCCGAAGCCGTCCCACTCTGCCAGCGAGGGATCGGCGACGACCGCGTCGATGATGTCGAGCGACAGCTCGAGCCGGTCGGCCTCTTCGGCATCGACGGTAAAGTTGAGGTCGTAGCGCTTGGCCTGGCGGGCGAGCTCGATGACCTTGGGCGTCAGCTCGGCCAGGACGCGCTCGCGGTTGGTGGCGTCGTAGCGCGGATGGAGCGCCGAGAGCTTGACAGAGATGCCCGGCCGGTTCGGCAGCGGGGCATTGCCGGCCGAGCGGCCGATGGCGTCGATGGCCGCGGCGTAGGAGGCGAAGTAGCGATCTGCGTCTCCTTGCGTCCGGGCGCCTTCGCCGAGCATGTCGAAGGAGTAGCGGTAGAGCTTGCCGCTCTTCGAGCCGGCACGCTTCAGTGCCTCCTCGATGGTCTGGCCGAGCACGAAGTGGTTGCCCATGACGCGCATGGCCTGGCGGGTGGCGGTGCGCACCGTCGGCATGCCCAGCCGCTTGGCGAGACCGCCGATGATGCTGGTCGGGGTCTCGCCCGGCTGGATGACCCGGGCCGTGATGCCGAGCGCCCAGGCCGAGGCCGAGACGAGGAAGGCATCCGATTTCGATTCGTGATGGGCGAAGTCGCCCTGGCCGAGCTTATCCTCGATCAGCCGGTCGGCGGTGGCGGCGTCGGGCACGCGCAGCAGGGCCTCGGCCAGGACCATCAGGGCCAGGCCCTCGCGGGTGGAGAGCGAATACTCCCGCAACAGCTCCTCGATGCCGCCGAGCCCGACCTTGCGGCTCCGGATCGCCTCGATCAGCTCCGTCGCGCGGGCATCGATGCGGGCCTTGGCCGCCGGTTCGCGGCGCGCACCGGCCAGCAGCCTTGCGGCGATCGCCCCGTCATCTTCGGCATAGGGGGCACGGAAGGGCGGAAGAGGGGCGGCCATGAAGGGCTCCGAACCGGTGCGGCGGATGATCTGAAGAATCGTCCGGCTTGGACCTCATTTCAATTGGCTGTTTCGGCCATAGAGCTTTATCTTTTCCGGTCTTATCGGCCTCCAGCAGAGTTTCATCCCATGCTCGATCGAACCGACCGCCGCATCCTGTCGCTGATCCAGGGGGATGGCCGCATGGCCGGCGTCGAGTTGGCCGAAAAGGTCGGGTTGTCGCCGACGGCAGCCGGAGAGCGGCTGAAGCGGCTGACGCGCGAGGGCTACATCACCGGCTATCGCGCGGCGCTGGATCCGCTGAAGCTCGGGCTCAACCTGCTCGTCTTCGTCGAGGTCTATCTGGACAAGACCACGCCCGATGCGTTCGAGCGTTTCGCCGCGGCGGTGAAGCGAGCGCCGGAGGTTCTGGAGTGCCACATGGTGGCAGGCGGGTTCGACTATCTGGTCAAGACCCGCGTCGCCGACATGAACGCCTATCGCCGCTTTCTTGGCGAGGTGCTGCTAGCGCTGCCGGCGGTGCGCGAGACACGTACCTATGCGGTGATGGAAGAGGTGAAGACCGACGGCGCGCTGCCATTGTGAGCCGCGCGCCGCCGGGAAGGCGTCACTCCGCTTGATGCGTGACGGCGGGCTGGTTGCGGGTCTTCCAGAGCGAGAAGACCACGCCGCCGAGGATCAGCGCCAGCGTCACGCCGAGCGAGATCGCGGGGTCGACCTTGCCGAAGATCTGGTTCCAGAAGATCTTGCCGCCGATGAAGACCAGGACAAGGGCCAGCGCCGTCTTAAGATACTCGAAGCGGTGAACCATCGCGGCCAGCGCGAAATAGAGCGCACGCAGGCCGAGGATCGCCATGATGTTGGCGGTAAAGACGATGAACGGATCCGTCGTGATCGCGAAGATCGCCGGCACCGAGTCCACCGCGAAGATGAGGTCGGCGATGTTGATCACCACCAGCGCCAGGAACAGCGGCGTGGCGTAGATCAGCGTGCGGCCGGTCACAGAATCCGGCAGCCGGACGAAGAAGCGCTCGCCATGCAGGCTGTCGGTGACCCGCATGTGCTTCTTGAAGAAGATGATGAGCTTGTTCTTCGACATGTCCGGCTCGGCCTCCGGCACGACCAGCATCTTGATGCCGGTCACGATCAGGAAGGCGCCGAAGATGAAGAGGATCCAGTCATACTCCTGCACCAGCGCCGCGCCGATGCCGATCATCAGGCCGCGCAGGATGATCACCGCGATGATGCCCCAGACCAGGGCGCGGTACTGATAGCGGCGCGGGATTGCGAAGAAGGTGAAGATCAGCGAGATGACGAAGACGTTGTCGATCGACAGCGCCTTCTCGATGAAGAAGCCGGTGAAATAGGTCACGCCGGCATGGGTGCCGTCGGTCGTCTTGAGGTTGCCGGTTTCGAAGGCCCACCAGACGACGGCGCCGTAAAGACAGGCGAAGCCGATGTAGAACGCCGACAGCCGCAGGCTCTGGGCGATGCCAATCTCACGGTCGCCCCGGTTGAGCAGGCCGAGGTCGAAAGCGAGCAGGGCGAAAACGATTGCGAGGAAGCCGCTCCACATCCAGAGCGGCTTGCCGAGCCAGTCGGCAAGCAGAAATTCCATGTCCGGGCGCCTATGGGTTTGGGTTGATGTCGAAGGCGGTTCCGACATCGCGGCCATGTCATCCAGACATGCTCCGCCAGAGGGGCCCGGTACCGCCGAGTCGGCAGATGGGGTCGTCCGACCGGACCGACAAGAGGTTCCTCGCCAAATTTTTGCCATGGAGTCGCCTCGCGGCCGGCGCAGGCGGTGATTGGCGCTTGACCGGCGCGGCGGCTCCGTCAGTGTGGAGATCACGGCACGACATTTGCTCCTCGCGCCGACCGATCAGTTTTCGAACCCGACAGGAGAGATCGATGCCCGCCCCGTCCCGCCCGACCGTTCTCGGACGCCTGCGCGCCTGCGCCGGGCGCCTCGTCCTCGCTGCCGGGCTGGCTTCCGCGCTGGGAGGCCTCGCCTCCACCGCGCAGGCGCAGACGCCCGTCCGCTTCACGCTAGACTGGCGCTTCGAGGGCCCGGCCGCGCTGTTTCTGATGGGGATCGAGAAGGGCTACTTCAAAGCCGAGGGGCTCGACGTCACCATCGACACGGGCAACGGCTCGCGCGAAGCGATCCCGCGGGTGGCCTCCGGCACCTATGATGTCGGCTTCGGCGACGTGAACTCGCTGATCCGTTTCCGCGACGAGAACCCGACCATCGACCTCAAGGCGGTGATGATGGTCTATGACAAGCCGCCCTTCTCGATCGTCGGGCGCAAGAGCCGCGGCATCACTTCCGACGCCAAGAGCCTCGAGGGTAAGAAGTTCGGCGCCCCCGCTGCGGACGCCGCCTTCGCGCAATGGCCGATCTTCAAGGCGGTCAACAAGCTCGACGACAGCAAGATGCGGCTGGAGAATGTCGGCTTTCCGGTGCGCGAGCCGATGCTCGCCTCGGGCGAGGTCGACGCCGTCTTCGGCTTCGCCAACTCCTCCTACATCAATCTCAAGTCGCGCGGCGTCCCGGTCGACGATATCGTCGTGATGCTGATGTCGGATTACGGCGTCGAGCTCTACGGCAACGTCATCATGGTCTCGCCGAAATTCGCGGCCGAGAAGCCCGAAGCCGTGCGCGGCCTGCTGCGGGCGATCACGAAGAGCGTGAAGGATACCGTCGCCAATCCCGAACTCGGCGCGCAGCTCGTGATCAAGCGCAACGACGTCGCCAAGGTCGATGTCGAACTCGAGCGGCTGAGGATGACGCTCCAGCAGAACGTGATGACGCCCTGGGTCAAGGCCAACGGCTTCGGCGGCATCGACAAGGCGCGCTGGGCCAAGGCGCTCGACCAGATCGCGCTCACCTTCACCTTCAAGGACAAGGCCAAGGCCGGCGACGCCTTCACCGACGCCTTCCTGCCGGCCTCGGCCGAGCGGGTGTTTTGAGTTTCTGCAAGACGGATCCTCACGAAGACCGACCCTCAACGGTCATCCCGGACAAGCCGCTTCAGCGGCGCCGATCCGGGATCCACGCCTGAACCTTTCCGGCATGGATCCCAGGTCTCCGCGGAGTTCATCCTTGGGCCGATCGACGATCGGACCCCGAGGGCTCCGCCCGGGGTGACGGCGCTTGGAAAGAGCCCGATTGACCGCCTTCGTCGAACTTCACGATGTCACCCATGTCTATGGCGGCGGCGAGGGGCCTCCGGCGGTCGCCGGCCTGTCGCTGAAGGTGCGCGAGGGCGAATTCGCCGCAATCGTCGGCCCCTCGGGCTGCGGCAAATCGACGATGATGAAGCTTGCGACCGGGCTGCAGCGGCCGAAAGCCGGCAGCGTGATCGTGGATGGGCGCGAGGTCGCCGAGCCGATCAAGATCACCGGCATGGCCTTCCAGAACCCGGTGATGCTGCCCTGGCGCACGACGCTGCAGAATCTGCTGCTGCCGCTCGAGATCGTCGAGCCGCATCGCTCGCGTCTGCGCGCGAACAAGGCCGAATATGTCGCCCGCGCCGAGATGCTTCTGGAGACGGTCGGGCTCAAGGGCATGGGCTCGAAGTTCCCCTGGCAGCTCTCGGGCGGCATGCAGCAGCGGGCCTCGCTCTGCCGCTCGCTGATCCACGAGCCGAAGCTCCTGATGCTGGACGAGCCCTTCGGGGCGCTCGACGCCTTCACGCGGGAGGAACTCTGGTGCGTGATCCGTGATCTCCACGCCCAACGTGGGGTCACCGTCATCCTGGTGACGCATGACCTGCGCGAGGCGGTGTTCCTGGCCGACCGGGTTTTCTGCATGTCGGCCCGGCCCGGCCGGATCATCGCCGAGCGCGAGATCGGCTTTGCGCGGCCGCGCGACCTCGACGTGACCTACACGCCCGAATTCGCCGAGATCGTTCACGAACTGCGCGGGCATATCCGCGAGGCGAGGGCCGTGGCATGACCCGCTCGACCTGGCTCAAGCTCGCGCCCTATCTCTTCACCTTCGCCTTCTTCGCGATCTGGGAGATCGCCTGTCGCGCCTTGGCGATCTCGGCCTTCATCCTGCCGCCGCCCTCGGCGATCTGGGCGGCGCTGGTGCAGTACCAGAAGCCGCTCTACACCAACGCCTTCCACACGCTCTGGATGACCTCGCTCGGTTTCGGACTGTCGATCCTGTTCGGGCTGGCGCTGGGGCTGCTGGTCGGCTCCTCGAAGCTGATCTATGCCGGGCTCAACCCCCTGCTGGTCGGCTTCAACTCGATCCCGAAGGTCGCGGTCGTGCCGATCCTGGTGATCTGGTTCGGCGTCGGCTGGCTGCCGCCGGTGCTGACCGCCTTCGTGATCTCGTTCTTCCCGATCGTGGTCAATGTCGCGACGGGGCTCGCCACGATCGAGCCGGAGACCGAGGACGTGCTGAAGGCGCTCGGCGCCAGCCGCATGGACATCATGACCAAGGTCGGCATCCCGCGCTCACTGCCCTATCTCTTCGGCGCGCTGAAGGTCTCGATCACCCTGGCCTATGTCGGCTCGGTGATCGGCGAGCAGAACGCCTCCAATCTCGGCCTCGGCAATCTGATCACGCGCGCCTCGGCGGATTTCAACGTGCCGCTGATCTTCGCCGCGCTGATCGTGCTGGCGATCCTGGGCGTGTTCCTGGTCGCGATCGTCGATGTCGTCGAGAGCCGGATGACGGGCTGGGCGAAGCGCTCGCAGCTCGGCAACGCCTGAGTCACGAAGGGGCGGTGCCCCTTCAGACCATGCCGGTCGATTTGAGCTGCTGGTAGGCCTTCAGGATTTCCTGGAGCGTGCCCTCGCGCGAGCGGTCGCCGCCATTTGCGTCCGGATGGAAGCGCTTCACCAGCTCCTTGTACTTCGCCTTGATCGCCGCGGCGTCGGCATTCTCGTCGAGGCCGAGCGCCTCCAGAGCCTTGCGGGCGACCACGCCGACGCGCGGCTCCGGCTGCGACGCGGTCTGGGCCCGCCGCGCGCCGAAGATGTTGAAGGCGTCCTGGACATCGGGCTGCTCGCCGCCGCCCGCGACCCGGCCGCGCTGCGCCATCCGCGCCGCCTTGGAGTTGACGCCGAGTTTCCAGGTCGGCCGGTGCCCGATCGCCGCCTCCTTGGCGTAAGCCGCCAGCGCGTCGTCATCCATGCCGGCGAAATAGTTGTAGGTCGCGTTGTAGGCCTTCACATGCTCCAGGCAGAACAGGAAGAACTTGCCTTCGCGGCCGCGGCCCTGCGGCGCGCGGAACTCGCCGGCGCGCGTGCAGCCGGGATGGTCGCAGCGTGGCGCATCGCCGTCCTCGACCGCTTCTGCTTCGGAAGGGCCGATCCTGATGCGGTCGAACAGGCGCGAGTTGAAGTTCATGGTCGAACGGTTATGAGACTCGGGAAGCGAACCGGCAAGTGCGACGCAGCATGCATCTGCGGGGCTTGACGGCACGGGCACGAACAGAGGGCGAAAGCCCGACGGACTCGTTCAGAAGGGTGGCGCGATCATGACCGGAATGGCCGAACGGATCGCCGCCAAGCTCGAGGCGGCGCTGTCGCCGGAGCGGCTCAACGTGATCGACGAGTCGCACCAGCATCAGGGCCATGGGGGCTGGCGCGAAGGCGGCGAAACCCATTTCAGGGTCGATATCGTGTCGCAGGCCTTCGCCGGCAAGAGCCGGCTCGATCGTCACAGGCTGGTCAACGCCGCCCTGGCGCAGGAACTCGCCGAGCGGGTCCATGCGCTGGCGATCGTGGCGCGCGCGCCGGGCGAGGGCTGACGGCTCCCTCTCGGGAGACTCGGCGCTCAGACTTTCGGCCGCTCCGGCGTGAAGGCGTAGATCGCCGCCGAAGCCAGCAGGAGCCCCGCGAAGGCCCAGTGGAGATGGGCGAAGGTCGTGGCTGCGTCGAGGCCGGCGGCGCGCTGGCTGGCGATGAACCAGCCGGAGCCCGACTGGGCCAGGGCCGCTCCCGCGATGAAGAGGAAGTTGACCGCCGTCATGCCGCGCCCGAGCAGATGGGCCGGGAAGAACAGGCGCGCATGGGCCATCAGGATGGCATAGGTGAAGCCGACGGCGCCGATCAGGGCGAAGAGGGCGACCGCGAGCAGCGACGAGCCCGCGCCGAAGGCCGCCAGCAGCGCGAAGCAGCCTGCCGTACCCAGCGTGCCCCAGAATACCAGCGGCTTGACCCGCCCGAGCGCCTTTTCGAGGCCGCCATAGATGAAGGCGCCGGCCACCATCGTGACGGCCATCGCGGTCGCGGCGTTGCCGGCCGAGACGGCGTCGAAGCCGTGGATGGACGCCATATAGGGGCCGACCCAGAGGCCGCGTGCGGTCGCCAGGATCGCATAGGCCGTCAGCGTGATCGGCGCGAGCAGCCAGAGCGGACGCAGCTTCAGGATGCTGGCGAGGCCGGTGAGGAGGCCTTCCGCCTTGCCCGATGCGCTCTCGGCGCGGGCAGGGTCGCGGATCAGCAGCGCGGCCAGCGCGGTGGCGAGCAGGAAGCAACCTGCCATGACCAGCATCGAGGGGCGCCAGCCGAACCGCGCGGCGGCGATCGCAAGCGGCGCGGCGCCGACGAGGTTGCCGAGAGAGCCGAGGCCGATGAAGACCGAGGTCAGGAAGGCGAAGCGGCCGGGTTCGGCGGTGCGCGCGAAAAGGAACAGGCTCGCCATGAAAATCGGTGCGCAGCCGATGCCGATCAGAGCCATGGCGAGCGTGCCCGACACGGCGCCGGTCGCCTGCGCGAACAGAAAGGCGCCGGCGCTGCCCACCGCCATGGCGGCGGTCACCGTGCGGCGGGGCCCGAGCCGGTCGAGCGCCCAGCCGATCGGGAACTGCGCGATTGCGAAGGTGGTGAACCAGGCCGCACCGAGCAGACCGAATTCGCCCGCGCCGATCGCGAGATCGCTCATCACCGGCTGGGCGATCACGCTCAGGAACGACCGGTAGAAGATCGACAGGAAGTAGGCTGGCAGCAGCGCGAAGAAGACGATCAACGGCCGACCAGCCTCTGAATTCCGGCGGGCCTCGAGCGGATCACTTGATCCGCTCGAGCACCGAGACGTAGTTCGCCACCGCCGAACCGCCCATGTTGAAGATGCCGCCGAGCCGGGCATCCTTCAGCTGCATGCCTTCCGGCGCTTCGCCGACAAGCTGCATGGCGCTGAGCACATGCATGGAGACGCCGGTGGCGCCGATCGGGTGGCCCTTGGCCTTCAGGCCGCCGGACACGTTGACCGGCAGCTTGCCGTCCTTCTGCGTCCAGCCCTCCTTGATGGCGCGGGCGCCGTCGCCTTCCTTGGTCAGACCCATCGCCTCGTATTCGAGCAGCTCGGCGATGGTGAAGCAGTCATGCGTCTCGACGAAGGAGAGGTCGTCGAGCGTGACCCCGGCCTGCGCCAGCGCCTGCTGCCAGGCGCGCGTCGCGCCCTCGAAGCGCAGGATGTCGCGCTTGGAAACGGGGAGAAAATCCTGGACATGGGCCGTGCCACGGAAGCCGACGGCGCGGCGCATGGTCAACGCCGTCTCCTCGTCGGCCAGCACGAGCGCGGCCGCGCCGTCCGACACCAGCGAGCAATCGGTGCGCTTCAGCGGGCCGGCGACGTAAGGGTTCTTCTCGCTCTCCTCGCGGCAGAAGGCGAAGCCGAGGTCCTTGCGCATCTGAGCGTAAGGATTGTCGACGCCGTTTTTGTGGTTCTTTGCGGCGATCATCGCCAGCGCGTCGGACTGGTCGCCATGGCGCTGGAAATAGGCGGCGGCAATGCCGCCGAACACGCCGGCGAAGCCGCCCTGGGTGCCACCTTCCTCGGGAAGATAGGACGCCTTGAGCAGGTTCTTGCCGATCTCGGGTCCCGGCGTCGTGGTCATCTGCTCGACGCCGACGACGAGCACGATCTTCGCCGCGCCGGCCTTGATCGCGCGCACGCCCTGCTGCACGGCGGCGGAGCCGGTCGCGCAGGCGTTCTCGACGCGGGTGGCGGGCTTGAAGCGCAGCGCCGGGTCGGCCTGGAGCACGAGCGAGGCGGTGAAGTCCTGCGCCGAGAAACCGGCGTTGAAATGGCCGAGCACGATCTCGTCGACCTGGTCGGCGGTGATGCCGGCATCGACCAGCGCATCGGTCGTCACCCGAACGATCAGGCTCTCGATCGTCTCCGCATCCTGCTTGCCGAACGGCGTATGGGCCCAACCGACGATCGCAGCGCTCATGACTTCTCTCCCTGCCGACATTCTTCAGGCGTTGGCCGACTTTACCGTCTCATGTGCGCTTGACGCCCGCACCTCGCAAGCGGGCAGGCGCGCATTTCCGGCGTGCATGGAAAGAGGGACCACAATGCGGAACGAGGACGCCTAAAGGGCGATGGAGAGGAGCAGCGCGACACCGCCTACGATCATCGCCATCCCCGCCATTTCGCGTCGGCTGGTGCCCTCGGCGAAGATGCGCCGCGAGGCGATCTGCGCCAGCGGCACCTCGATCAGGGCGAGCGTGCGGACATTGGCGGCGCTCGTCAGCGAGAAGCCGATGAACCAGCATTGGGAAGCCGCCGCGCCGAGGAACCCGGCCGAGAGCGACTTGCGCCAATTGCGCAGACTGGAGATCAGGGCCGGGCGGTTTGCGGCCAGCATGTAGAGCGTCAGCACCAGCGTCTGGAGGAACAGGCCGAGCGCCAGGATGGTGGTCGCGCGGAGGAAGAAGCCGCCTTCCGGCAAGGCCTGGATGGCGCCGCGATAGCCGATCGCCGAGAGCGCGAAGAAGGCGCCGGCGCCGACGCCGAGCAATGCGGGGCGAAGCCCGGCGCGGGTCAGCTTCTCGCCCGGCTTCCAGGACACCACGACGACGCCGGCGGTGGCGATCAGAACCGCCAGGAACTTCAGCGGCGTCAGCGCGTCGCCGAGCAGCAGCGCGCCGAAGATCGCGACCTGGACGGGCTCGGTCTTGGTATAGGCGGTCGTCACGGCGAATGAGCGCTCACGCATCGCCGCCAGCATCAGGGCCGTGGCCGCGATCTGGGTGAGGGCGCCGGCAATGGTGTAGGCCAGGGACGTTCCGCCGACGGCAGGCGGCAGCCGCCCTGCCACGGCACAGACAATGGCCAGAAACAGCAGCGCGAAGGGCAGGCCGAACAGGAAGCGCACCTGCGTCGCGCCGACGACGCCGATGATGTCGGTCAGCGAGCGCTGGGTCAGGTTGCGGGCGGTCTGCAGCAGCGACGCCGCGATTGTCGCGGGAATCCAGAGAAGGGCGAAGCTCACGCGGAAGGTCCGGGGGGCGAGGTATGGCTGAGCTGTAGTGAACCCTCTGCGGCGGCTAGGCAAATCGCTCCGCTGGGGGTAGGTATGCGTGCCAGGGCGGGACATCGTGCCGGCCGTCTCGAAAATGCCGCACGCGTCGCGTTGAACCCTCTTGCCTTCAACCCTCGTCAAGCCAGGTTCAAGACCCGCCCGATGATCGTCTCCCGCCTCACCGCCGCCCTCGTCTTCGGTTCCGTGCTGGTCGGACCGGCCCATGCCGGCACCAGCCTCGTGATCGATGCCGCCAGCGGCGCGGTGCTCTCGGCGGAAAATGCGGGGCAGCCCTGGCACCCGGCCTCGACCACCAAGATGATGACCGCCTATCTCGCGCTGAAGGCGGTGCGGGAGGGGCGCCTCGGGCTGGAGACCGCGATCCCGGCCTCGAAGCTGGCCGCGAGCCAGCCGCGGGTGAAGGTCTACATCAAGGCCGGCCAGGAGGTGACGCTCGACAACGCCCTGCGGATCATGATGGTGAAGTCGGCCAACGACATCGCCTATGTGATCGCCGAGGGCGTCGGCGGCGATGTCGAGCGCTTCGTCGCGATGATGAACGCGGAAGCCGCACGGCTCGGCATGCGCGACAGCCATTTCGTCAATCCCAATGGCTGGCACCATCCTGACCAGCAGACCAGCGCGCGCGATCTCGCCATCCTCGCCATGGCGCTGATGCGCGAATTTCCGGACTATGCGGATTACTGGAACACGCCTGCCGTGCAGCTGGGCAAGCAGGTGCTGAACAACACCAACGGGCTCGTCGGCCGCTATCCCGGGATCGGCGGCATGAAGACCGGCTATGTCTGCGCCTCGGGTTTCAATGTCGTCGCGACGGCGACCCGTGGCGGGCGCACGCTGATCGCCGTCGTGCTGGGCGCGCTGTCGGGCACCGAGCGCACGATCAAGGCGGCGCAGTTGCTGGATGACGGCTTCTCGAAATGGGGCGGAGGCGGATATACCGTCGCGTCGCTGCCGTCGCAGGGGGG
Source organism: Methylobacterium sp. CCH7-A2 (assembly GCF_001557075.1). NCBI lineage: Bacteria > Pseudomonadati > Pseudomonadota > Alphaproteobacteria > Hyphomicrobiales > Methylobacteriaceae > Methylobacterium > Methylobacterium sp. CCH7-A2. The sequence goes on along the minus strand of NZ_LSKN01000033.1, from coordinate 29,709 downwards.
GCGCGCGACCAGCATCTGCGGCGATGTGCAGAGCAGGGGTGGCGGGGTCGCCCTCGCCGACGACGCCGACAGCGCGGGTCCGATCGCGGCCCCGGCCAGCGGCGTCGGCGGCAATGCCGATGATGGCGGACGCTTCGCCACCGCCTCTGCGCCGGCCGTCGGCAGCCCTTCCTCCGTCCTGACGCGCCTGCCCTCCGGCAAGATCTCGCTCGGCCCGCGAGCGGAAACCATTCCGGTTCCGGTCGCCTTCGGTCGCACGCCGGCCTCGGCCAGCGCGCCGCTGGCGGCCAATGTCACGGGCGGTGGCGACAGCCGTGTCGCGCGCGGCGGGTCGCCCGTGATCTCGCCTTCGGCGCCGGTTTCGGCCAGCCTGTTCGGGGCTCAGGGCAGCGGGCTCTTCGCCGATCGCGGACGTACGCCCTCGAGCAATGGCGCGATCCCCGGGGCCACGACCGCCTTTGCGCCGAGCGACCCGGAAACGGCGCAGCCCTCGCAGGCCGGCGGCCCGATGCGGCTGCAGGGTGCGATCCAGCCCGGCGCCGCGGCGCCGGCCAGCCTGCGCGCGGGTGCGGCCTCCGGCATCAAGCCACTGCCGCGCCCACCGGCGAAACCGCTGCTGGTGAAGCCCTCCGGCAAGGCCACCCCCGCCACCGCCTCGGCCAAGCCCGCGGCCGCCAAGCCCGCGCAGGCGTCGGCCAAGCCGCAACCGGCCAGGCCGCCAGCCAAGCCCAAGCCCAAGCCCAACAACGACGCCTGAGCATGACGTCTTGAGCGCTGCGGGGGTCGAAACCGCCCGACGGCAGGGCATGGCGATGGCGCTGGTGGCGGCGGCTGCCTATGGCACCAACATCGTCAGCGCGCAGATCGCCGGCCAAGCTGGGCTGAGCGGGCCCCTGCTGGTCTTCTATCGCGTCTTCATCATGCTGGCACTGGTGGGACTGGGGCTGCTGATCTGGCGCTCGTCGCTCTCGGTTCCGCGCGGGGAGCGGCGGGCGCTCCTGCTCTTCGGCGTGATGAGTTCGCTGGTCGGCTCGGCCTATCTCTCATCCGTCGCCTTCCTGCCGGTCACGGTCGCGGCCGTGGTGTTCTTCACCTATCCGGTGCTGATCGTGCTGGCCGAGCCCTTCGTCACCCGCACTCCCTTCCGGCTCGAACGGCTGCTCGCGGCTTGCGCGGCCTTCGTCGGTGTCGCCCTCGTGGTGGGGCCGGATTTTCATGGGCTCGATCCGCGCGGACTGGTGTTGGCGATACTGGCGAGCCTCGGCGCCGCGACCCAGTTCTTCGCCGGTGCCGCGCTGGCGCAGACACCGCTCGCGGCCCGGCTGTTCTGGTCGCACCTGCTCATCCTGCCCGTGACCGCGCTGATCCTGGCCATCACCGGCGGGTTCCAGTCGCCGGCGGCCTTTGCATTGGCCCCGCTCGCCGCGGCGGTGACCATCGGCGGCTATCTCATCGGCTTCCTCTTGCAGGTGGCCGCGATGACGCGGATCTCGCCGGGGGCAGCCGGGCTCGCCTTCTGCGCCGAGCCGGTCTGCGCCGTGCTGATCGCAGCCATAGTCATCGGCGAGCGGCTGGGGCCGCTGCAATATCTCGGCTGCGCCCTTGTCGTGGCGACGCTGGTCATTAATGTAACATTAGAACATAGGCGGCGCCCGGTGGCGCCGGCCTGAACCCCGCCCGAGGCGAGTGCCGTCGTCATGTCTTCTCCGCAAACCTGTCCCGAGCCGTTGCCGCTGACCCTGCTGACCGGGTTTCTGGGGGCCGGAAAGACGACCCTGCTCAACCGCCTGCTGAAAGATCCCGCGCTCGCGCAGACCGTCGTCATCGTCAACGAGTTCGGTGAGGTCGGGCTCGACCACCTGCTGATCCAGGGTGTCGAGGACGGTATGATCCTGCTCGATTCCGGCTGCCTGTGCTGCACGATCCGCGACGACCTGATCGTGACGATGGAAGATCTGCTGCGACGGCGGGACAATGGCCGCATCAGCCCGTTCAACCGGGTCGTGATCGAGACGACGGGACTCGCCGACCCGGCGCCGATCCTCAACGTGCTGATCAACCACCCCTATCTCGCCATGCGCTTCCGGCTCGACGGGGTGGTGACGCTTGTCGATGCGGTCAATGGCATGGCGACGCTTGACGCCCATGAGGAGGCGCGCAAGCAGGTCGTCGCGGCGGACCGCCTCGTGCTGACCAAGACCGAACTGGTCGAGCACCCGGCCGAACTGGCTTCGCTGCGGCAGCGCTTGGCTCTGCTCAACCCCGGTGTCGCGGTGCTCGGCCCGCAGGCGGCGGCGCGTTCGCTCTTTGGCGCCGGCCTCTACGACCTGGCGCTGCGCCCGGCCGAGATCGGCCAGTGGCTGGCCCGCGAAACCCTGCCGGGCGAGCGGCCGCAGCATGATCACGGTCATGGCCATCACGGTCACGGACATCATCATGACCACTGCGGCCACGATCACAGCCATGATCATCACAGCCATGATCACGATCACGATCACCATCACCATCACCATCACCACGACGTCAACCGGCATGACGCCAGCATCCGCGCCTTCGCGCTGACGGCGGAGAATCCGATCCCGCAGGCGACGGTGGACCTGTTCTGGACGCTGCTGCGCTCCGTCCATGGGCCGAAGCTTCTGCGCATGAAGGGGCTGGTGAAGGTCGCCGAGCACCCCGACCAGCCGTTGCTGCTGCATGCCGTCCAGCAGATCCTGCATCCGCCGGTGATCCTCGAGGCCTGGCCCGATGCAGACCGCCGCTCGCGTCTCGTGGTGATCGTCAAGGACATCGAGGAGAGTGTCGTGCAGCGGCTCTGGGCCGCCTTCCTCGGCCAGGCGGGCCAGACAGCAGCCGCCGGCGGCTGAAGCTGGGGCCGTGCGGCCCCGATCTTGAAGCGACCCTCCCGAACGATCGCGGACGGCGCTGGACCTTGCCGATTCGGCACAGCCCCGCCCCAGATCGACCCAGCGCGGCGGAGGCAGATCGCATGGATCGGGTCATGGCGTTGAAGGGCGCGCCCGCCGCGGGCGTGGAGGGCAAGGCGGCGTCGATGGCGCCGCATCAGCCGGACCAGCCCGTTGTCATCGAGGCCAGGCCGCTCTCGTCCTGCGGCGACATCGTCGAGGCCTGGTCGCATCTGGCTGCACGCGCCCTCGAGCCCAACCCCTTCTTCGAGCCAGGCTTCCTGCTCGCGGCCGCGCAGCATCTCGTCGCGTTCCGGGACGTCACGGTGCTCCTCGCCTGGCAGGGAACCGCGGAGGGCCCGCAGCGGCGCCTGCTCGGCTTCGTCCCGGTCTTTCCCCGCCATGGTTTTTTCCTGCCCGATGCGTTGATTGGGCTCTCGGACCGGCGCATCGCCTCGGGGGTGCCGCTCATCGACCGACAACGGGCTGCGGCGGTCATCGACACGCTCCTCTCGCCACGCCGGCAGCGCCTGATTGACGGGCAGGGACTCGTGCTGCGGGCTATCGATCGAGACGGGCCCCTGGCCGCGACCCTCCAGGAAGTGGCCGGGGGCGATCGGCGTGTTGCTCTCTCCGGAACGGTCCTGCCGGCTGGCGGCATGCCGAGGACGGTCATCTCGGCGCATGCGCCGGACAATCCTGCCGGAGTGAAGCTCGTCGAGCCGCGCGCGCAGGCCGATCTTCGGGACGCGGTCGAGATCATTCTGGCACTGGAAGCCTCGGGGGCGCGTGGGCGCGCCGGTGCCGCGACGCTGCACGACACGCGCGAGGTCGGCTTTCTGCGCGCCATGACGCGCTATCTCGCCCGCGGCCGGCAGTGCCGCGTCGGCCTGCTGATGCGGGAGGAGATCCCTCTCGCCGGGGCCGTTCTCATCGGGCGCGGCGCGCACAGCTGGCTCTATCTCGCCGTGGAGAACGAGGCCGAGGCGCACTGGCAGCCGCTGCACGCGCTGCTCGCGGCCATGAGGCGCGCGATGCCGGCGCGGCGGATCATCCTGCCGGCTGATCTCGCCTGGGAGGGAGAGGGCGGCCTCTCCCTTGCCGATCTGCATCTTGCGAGCGGCGCGAGGACGACGCCGCGGGATCTCGCCGGCCGTGCGCGGGAGGCGATCAGGCGGTCCCTGTCGCGGTTGCCGCGCGGCGGCGGTGGCGGGCTCAAGCCTCCGCGCGCAGGAGCCGCCTGACGATCTTGCCCGTCGTCGTCATCGGCAACTCGTCGCGGAAGGCGATCTCGCGCGGGTATTCATGGGCGGACAGCCTGCGGCGGACGAAATCCTGCAGTTCGGCCGCGAGTTCGGGCGTGCCGCGCAGTCCCTCCCTGAGCACAACGAAGGCCTTGACGATCTCGGTGCGCAGCGGGTCCGGCTTGCCGACGACGGCGGCGAGCGCAACCGCGTCGTGCCGGAGCAGGCAGTCCTCGATCTCGCCCGGGCCGATTCGATAGCCCGAGGAGGTGATGACGTCGTCGTCGCGGCCGACGAAGCGGACATAGCCCTCCGCATCCTGGACCGCCTGGTCGCCGGTCTTCATCCAGGTGCCGGTGAATTTGGCCTGCGTCGCGGCCTCGTTGCCCCAATAGCCCAGGAACATCACCGGGTCGGGCCGCCTCACCGCGATCTCGCCCTGCTCGTCGGGTGCGCAGACGGACCCGTCGGGCCGGATGATCGCGACCTCGTGCCCCGGTACCGCCTTGCCGATGAAGCCCGGACGGCTGACGCCGATGGCGGCGCAGGAGGCGAGGACGAGATTGCACTCGGTCTGGCCATAGGCCTCGTTGATGGCCAGCCCCAGCGCCTCGCGGCCCCAGGCCAGTGTCTCCGCGCCGAGCGCCTCGCCTGCAGCCGCGACCGTGCGCAGATTCAGCGCGAAACGCTCGCGCGGCCGCTCGACGCTGCGCAGCATCCGCAGCGCCGTCGGCGGCACGAAGGCGTTGCGGATCCGCAGATCGGCCATCAGGCGGAAGGCCTCCTCCGGCTCGAAGCGCGTCACGGGCCGCGCCACGACCGCGACGCCGAAATGCAGCGCCGGCAGCAGCATGTTGAGCAGGCCGCCGGCCCAGGCCCAGTCGGCCGGCGTCCAGGCCAGGTCGCCTTGCTGCGGCAGGAATTCATGCGGCATCTGCACGCCCGGCAGATGACCGGGCAGGACGCGGTGGCCGTGCAGCGCGCCCTTCGGATTTCCGGTGGTGCCGGAGGTGTAGATCATCAAGGCCGGATCATCGGGGCCGGTGGGCACCGTCGCGAAGTCCGGCGCAGCCTGCGCGAGCAAAGCGTGCCAGTCGAGTGCGCCGCCATCGGCGCCATCGACCGAGACCGTCAGTGCGAGGTCGGGCAGGGGGTGGGCGATCTGCCGGGTCTTGGCGAACCCCGCTGCATCGGTGACGAGAACCTTCGCGCCGGAATCCGTCAGCCGATAGGCGAGTGCGTCGACGCCGAAGAGGGCCGCCAGCGGCACGGCGATGGCGCCGAGGCGATAGGCCGCGAGATGGGCGGTGAGGACGCTGCGGCCCTGCGGCAGCAGGATCGCGATCCGGTCGCCGCGGCGCACGCCGCGGGCCGCCAAAGCACTCGCCAGCCGCATCGAAGCGTCACGCAGCGCGCCGAAACTGACCGGGGCGACCTGCCAGTCCCGCGACACCTCGATGATCGCGGTGCGGTCGGGGTCCAGCGCCGCCCAGCGGTCGCAGACATCCTCGGCGATGTTGTAGCGGGGCGGGATCTGCCAGCGGAAGGCGCGGCGCAGCGCCTCATGGTCGCGAAAATCTGGAAGGATCAAGTCGATGGTCCGGAGGGAGGCGGCAAAATAGGCAGGCGCAGCGGCGCTGTCACCCTGCCCCTACGACAAGCGGCCTCGCCATCCCGGTCGCGTCATGGCAGGCTCCGCTGGACGCATGGCGCGGGGGCGCCGGGCGAGACGAGGCCGAACGATGCAGGATGCCGCCGCTTATCTGGTGATCATGGCCGTTCCGCTGATCGCGGTCATCGCCCTGATCCGCCGCGCCGCGCGCGCGGGAGAGGCGCCGACGAGTGGTGACGGAGGCTGGCTCTCGCGCAACGACGACGGCGACGGCGGGGATGGTGGCGGCGGAGGCGACTGAAGCCTGAGCCACCCTCAGGGTCGCTCCTTCGCCGCGAGCCCGGCGACATCGGCAATGATGCCGTCGAGCTCGAAGTTCTTCGGGGTGTAGACCGCGGCGACGCCCATGTTGCGCAGCGCGTTCTCGTCCTCGGGCGGAATGATGCCGCCGACCACGACCGGGACATCCATGCCGGCGACGCGCAGGCGGGCGGTCACATCGCGCACCAGCGGCAGATGCGAGCCCGAGAGGATCGACAGCCCAATGATGTCGGCTTCGGTCTCCTGCGCCTGGGCGACGATCTCCTCCGGTGTCTGGCGAATGCCGCCATAGCTCACCGCCATGCCGGCATCGCGCGCGCGCACCGCGATCTGCTCGGCGCCGTTGGAGTGACCGTCCAACCCCGGCTTGCCGACGAGGAAGCGCGGCGTGCGGCCGAGCTTCTCGGTGGCGCGGGCGACTGCGGCCTTGACGGTGGCGAGCCCCTCATTGCTGCCGAGTTTGGTCGTGTCGACGCCGGTGGGAGCGCGGTACTCGCCGAAAATCTCACGGAGACTCTGCGCCCATTCGCCGGTGGTGACGCCGGCCTTGGCGCAGGCGATCGAGGCTGGCATGACATTGCGATCTTCCTTCGCCGCCGCCGAGAGCTCGGCCAGCGCCGCTTGCGCCGCCTTGGCTTCCCGGGCCGAACGCCAGGCCTTGAGCCGGCCGATCGCTTCCAGTTCGACGGAATCGGGCACCGTCACCACGCTGCCCTCGCCGGCCGACAGAGGAGAAGGCTCGCTGTTGGTGAACTTGTTGACGCCGATGACGATCTGCTCGCCGCGCTCGATCGCCTCGATGCGGCGCGCGCCATTCTCGACCAGCGCCTTCTTCATGTAGCCGGTCTCGATGGCGGCGAGCGCCCCGCCCATGGCATCGATCGCCGCCAGTTCCGCCAGCGCTGCCGCCTTCAGCTCGGCCACCTTGGCGTCGATCACGGTCGAGCCGTCGAAGATGTCGCCGAACTCGAGCAGGTCGGTCTCATAGGCCAGGACCTGCTGCATGCGCAGCGACCATTGCTGGTCGAAGGGGCGGGGCAGGCCGAGAGCCTCGTTCCAGGCCGGCAGCTGCACGGCTCGCGCGCGGGCCTTCTTCGAGAGCGTCACGGCCAGCATCTCGATGAGGATGCGGTAGACGTTGTTCTCGGGCTGTGGCTCGGTCAGCCCCAGCGAATTCACCTGAACGCCATAGCGGAAGCGGCGCATCGCCTCATCTGCGACGCCATAGCGGCCGAGCGTGATCTCGTCCCACAGCTCGACGAATGCCCGCATCTTGCAGAGCTCGGTGATGAAGCGCATCCCGGCATTGACGAAGAAGGAGATGCGGCCGACGAGCTCGGGAAACTCCTCGGCCGAGACCTCGGGCCGGGCGCGGATCGAATCCAGCAGCGCGATCGCGGTCGCCAGCGCGAAGGAGAGCTCCTGCACCGGCGAGGCGCCCGCCTCCTGCAGATGATAGGAGCAGACGTTGGTCGGGTTCCACTTCGGCATTTCGCGGGTGGTGAACACGACGATGTCGGTGGTCAGCCGCATCGAGGGGCGCGGCGGAAAGACGTAAGTTCCGCGCGAGAGGTATTCCTTGACGACGTCGTTCTGCGTCGTGCCCTGCAGCGCCTTGCGGTCGGCGCCCTGCTCGTCCGCGACCGCGATGTAGAGCGAGAGCAGCCAGGCCGCCGTCGCGTTGATCGTCATCGATGTGTTCATCTGCGCCAGCGGGATCTGGTCGAACAGCGCCCGCATGTCGCCGAGATGGGCGATGGGCACGCCGACCTTGCCGACCTCACCGCGCGCCAGCACATGGTCGGGGTCGTAGCCGGTCTGCGTCGGCAGGTCGAAGGCGACCGAGAGGCCGGTCTGCCCCTTGGCGAGGTTGTTGCGGTAGAGCCGGTTCGATTCCGCAGCGTCTGAATGGCCGGCATAAGTGCGGAAGATCCAGGGCTTGTCGCGCTGCGGGGCACGGCCCGCGGTGGGGTCGATCGCGTTCATGCCGTTCCACCCTCTTTTCAGAGCAATCTCAATGTTGCACTGCGGCGAGGATAACGCCAGAGGGCCGGCGAAGTCGCTTGCGACCTTCGGATGAGCGCGAAAGGCGCCTCAGACCGGCCGTTCGACGCCGAAGGTGGCGGTCAGCGTGAAGCTGCGCTCTGCTCCGGGGGGCAGCGTGATCGCGCCCTCGCGCTGGTCGAGCGGCTCGTCGGGATCGGCGGGCGAGGTCAGGCCGTGCCAGGGCTCGATGCAGATGAAGGGGCCGTTCGGCTTGGTCCAGATGCCGAGCTGCGGCAGGTCGGCGAAGGCGAGCGCGATGCCTGGGTGGCCCTCGGCGCCATACCAGCAGCGGCTTCCGGCTCCCTCCGGGATGATCAGCGCATCGGCCGCGAAGAGTGCGTGATCCAGCGTGAGCACGCCGTCGACGAAGGCGGAGGGGTGCAGGTCTGGCGCGCGCTGGCCATCCGCGTTCAGTCGCTGATGGCCTGGGCTCGCGCCATTGGCGAGATGGATGCGGTGGGGCCGCCCGGCGCCGTCCGGGAGCTGCCAGGGGAAAGCGGGGTGATAGCCGAAGCAGAAGGGCATCGGCGCTGCGCCAGGATTTTCGATCCGCGCCGTCATGGCGAGCGAGGCGCCCTCGAGCCGGTAGGTCATGTCGAGGATGAAGGCGAAGGGATAGGCCGAACGCGTCTCTTCGTCTTCGGTCAGCCGCAGCGTGCAGGAGGTCGCGTCCTGCGAGACCACCCGGAACACTGCGGTACGGGCGACGCCATGGCTCTTGATCGGATAGCGCCTGCCGTCGATCAGCACCTGCCCGCCCGGATGTTTGCCGATCACCGGAAAGAGCAGCGGCGACCGCCCCGCCCAGATCGCCGGATCGCCGCTCCACAGCCAGTCGCGGCCCAGCGAGTCCCGGACGGATTGCAGCTCCGCTCCGAGCGGGGCGATCTCGACGGAGAGGGCGTCGTTGCGCAGGCTGATCATCGGCGCATCAATGCCCGGCATCCGGCAGGCGCGGCAGCGGCAGGAACTCGACGCCTTCCTCATGCAGCATGCGGGCATCCTCCAGGCTGGCCTCGCCATAGATCGCGCGGTTGTCGCTTTCGCCGTGATGGATCTTCAGGGCCTCTTCCGCAAAGCGCTTGCCGACATGCTCGGCGTTCTCCGCCACCTGCCGGTGCAGTTCGGCCAGCATCTGGCGCAGCGCGATCTCCTTCTCGCCCATCAGCGCGACAGGAGCGGCCTCAGGCGCCATCGCTGCGACAGCCGGACCGGCCGCCGGGGACGGCGCCTCGATCATGGTCTTGCCGCGGTCGGTGCGGGCGACATGGGGCGCCATGATCGCGCGCTCGACCTTGATGCTGTTGCAGACGGGGCAGGAGACGAAGCCGCGCCTGGCCTGTTCCTCGAAACTCGCAGAGTTGGCGAACCAGCTTTCGAAGTCGTGGGACTGGTCGCAGATGAGGGCGTATTTGATCATGGCATGACAGAAGGCGACCGGCCGGAGCGGCCGGTGTCGGTGTTCGTGAGTGGAGCAGCCCTCACGCGGCCAGCAGCTTGTCGAGTTCGCCGCGGGCGTCGAGGGCGTGAATGTCGTCGGAGCCGCCGACATGCGTCTCGCCGATGAAGATCTGCGGCACCGAGGTGCGGCCGCCGGCCCGGGCGGTCATCGCCTGGCGCAGCTCCGGCTTGCCATCGACGTCGATCTCGTCGAAGGCGACGCCCTTTTTCGTCAGCAGCGACTTGGCCGCTTTGCAATAGGGGCACCAGGAGGTGGTGTAGATCGTGACCGGAGGCATCGCGAAGGTCCATCGGGTTGGGGCTGCACCCCAATGTAGGGGCTCGTCACGGTTTCGTCACCGGGCGTGACGCTCCTCAGGTGCCGTCCGAGACGACGCGCGCGAAGGTCAGGATGTCGACCGCGCGCGCGCCGCCGCGCAGCAGGGCCCGTGCCGCGGCATTGCCGGTCGCGCCCGTGGTCAGGACATCGTCGATGAGCAGCACGCGCCGGCCCTCGATCTGCGGCCGGATGACGGGCGGCACCTTGAAGGCGCCCTGCAAATTGTCGGCCCGCTGCGCGCGCGTCAGCCCGACCTGCTGGCGCGTGCGTTTCACCCTCGCCAGGGCGACCGGCGCCAGCGGAACGCCGGATCCGCCCGCGACCACCTGCGCCAGCGCCGCCGCCTGGTTGAAGCGCCGCGTCCAGAGCCGGACCCGGTGCAGCGGCACGGGCACGATCACATCAGCGTCGTGTAGCAGTTCGCGGCCGGCCTGCCGCATCATCCGGCCCATCGTCAGAGCGAGGTCGGTTCGGTCGCCATATTTCAGCCTGTGCACGAGTTCGCGGGCTGTGCCGTCGAAGCGGCAGACGGCGCGGGCCCGCGCGAAGACCGGAGGGTCGGCGATGGCGGCGGGTGAGACCATGCCGTCGCCGAGATCGACGGCGAAGGGCGTGCCCAGACGCTCGCAATAGGGCCGCTCGATGAAGCGCATCTCGCCCCAGCAGGCGGGGCAGAGTGCCTGCGCCTCGCCGGTCGCCGCCTGACAGGCCACGCAAGAAGGCGGGTAGACGATATCGACGGCCGCCCGCAGACCGGCTCCGAGCCAGCCCGCAGCCGGCCGAAGAGCGTGGCGCAGAAGCAGCCCGGAGATGGTCTGCTTCGTCCCGGCCTCGGTTTGGAGGCGATCTGCGCCGAAATCGAGATCGATCGGAGGGCAATCGTCCTGTTCACGAAAGCCTGAACGGGCAGCCCTGTCATGCTGCATTGCAGCACCTATCTTGAGGGCGTCCGGCGGCCCGGCCCGCGGCCTCGCCCGCGCCGGTCGTCATGATCACGCTTCCCTTCGGCCGCATCGCGGCCCCTCCAAGGACCACCCCCATGACCCGATCCGATCCGTCCAGCCCCAAGCTGTTCTCGCCGCTGCGCCTCGGCGACATCGAACTGTCCAACCGCGTCGTCATGGCGCCGCTGACGCGCAACCGCGCGACCCATGGCAATGATGCGCCCAATGCGCTCAATGTCGAGTATTATCGCCAGCGCGCCGGCGCCGGGCTGATCATCTCCGAAGCGACGCAGATCTCGCAGCAGGGCCAGGGCTATGTCTGGACGCCCGGCATGTACACGGCCGAGCAGGTCGAAGGCTGGAAGGCCGTGACCGACGCCGTCCATGCCGAGGGCGGCAAGATCATCGCCCAGCTCTGGCATGTCGGGCGCATCAGCCATGTCTCGCTGCAGCCGGGCGGGCAGGCGCCGGTCGCCCCCTCCGCCATTCCCGCCAAGGGCAAGACCTATGTCGAGAGCGGCTTCGTCGACGTCTCGGCGCCGCGCGCGCTGGCGCTGGAGGAACTGCCGGGGATCGTCGCCGACTATGCGAAGGCGGCCGAGAACGCCAAGGCCGCCGGCTTCGACGGCATCGAGATCCATGCCGCCAACGGCTATCTGCTCGACCAGTTCCTGCGCGACGGCACGAACACCCGCAGCGACGCCTATGGCGGCTCGATCGAGAACCGTGTCCGGCTGACGCTCGAGGTGGTCGATGCGGTGGTGAAGGTGTTCGGCAAGGGGCGCGTCGGCATCCGGCTGTCCCCCGTCACGCCGGCCAACGATGCGCGCGACAGCAACCCGCAGCCGCTGTTTGCCCATCTCGTCGCCCGGCTCGACGCGGCGGGGCTCGCCTTCATCCACGTCATCGAGGGGGCGACCGGCGGGCCGCGCGACTTCCTGCCCTTCGATTACGACGCGCTGCGCAAGGCCTTCCGCGGCGCCTATATCGCCAATAACGGCTTCGACCGCGCCTCGGCGATCGAGGCGGTCGAAAGCGGGCGCGTCGATGCCGTCGCCTTCGGGCGGCTCTTCATCGCGAATCCCGACCTGGTCGAGCGCCTGCGCCGCGATGCGCCGCTGAACACGCCCGAGCCTTCGCTGTTCTATGGCGGTGACGGCAAGGGCTATACCGACTATCCGACGCTGCAGGACGCCGCGGCCTGACGCGGGCCTGCCTGCTTACGCCCGAACGTTCCGGGGGGCGGCAACCCGTCCCCCGGCAATTTTCGTCCGCGATCTGCAAAAACAGTTGCAGAGCCGGCGAGGGCCGATTAAACAGCAGCCCTTACCGCGCTGCTCCCATCGTCTAGCGGTCAGGACGTCGCCCTCTCACGGCGAAAACTGGGGTTCGATTCCCCATGGGAGCGCCAGCAAAATCAACGAGTTAGCCGATCCCTCGTTGAGCGTGTCCAACACATGACCAATATGCCGGGCTGAGCCGCATTAGACAGCGGTGGTCAGCGAGACGGCTTTTCGTCGGTCAAGTCGCTACCGGTTGAGAGGTAGCGGATCAGCCACTCGACCACGCGAAGCTCGGCCTGCAGTCGTGACAGCTCCCGAGCCTTGGCCTCGCCGAATCGATCTTGCCGCGGGTTCCGGCCGGCGAGCCTGGAGCGCGCGGTCATAGCTCGCACTGCTCCCACCGCCCGTCCTGATCCCCAATGCCGTTGTCGTCCTGCGAGGGGTGAGCCGGGTCGTCATCCTCCGCGTCTTCGTGCTGGGCGCCGCCGGCCACCCATCCCCGGCCAGCCGTCTCCGGCCATGAGCTATCACGCTCGTCGCCATCCTCCGCGTCGGGGTCGCCGTCGAGATCGTCCAGAAGCTCGATCATCCGCGCGACCACTTCCTCGACCCGCGCCCGTGCGTCGCGCTGGAGCCGCCTCTGGGCGCGCAACTGGCTCACGGCCTGATCAAGTGCTGCAAGGCCGCTGGCGACCTCCTGAGGGTCAGCCGGCGGCCGTCGCGGGAAGGGGATGACCGGGCTCATAGCATCGCCACCTCGACCCGTGCGACGAGGCTGCGTTCGCAGACCTCGCGCTTGATGCGGGCGAGCGCGCGCCGGGGATTGTTGACCGCGCCTTGGTCCGGCCAGACGCCCAGGAAGCCCGGCAGGTCGGGGTCGTCGAGTTCCTGGATCCAGACCACCTTGCTCGTGCCCGGCGCGTCACGCGCGCCGCGCCAGAGCATCCGGTACCAGCCCGGCCCGGTGAAGCTGCAGCCGCTCATGACCGCGACCCGGCGGGGCGGTTGGCGACTTCGGCGATCACTTCGGTGCTCTCGTAGACGCGCACCTCCTCCAGCATGAGGACGCGGTGCATGCCCTCGGGATCGGTCGCCTTGGCGTCCAGCGCGCGCTCGGCGATGCTATTGGCGGCCGACGTGATGAGCTGGTCGATCTCCGCGAGATAGAGGCCGGCATCGTTCAGACCACCGATGCGGTCCTTCTGAAACCGCGGCTGGCACTGGAGCCCGCAGCAGACGTCGGAGAAGGTCAGCAACGCGTCGTGCAGGTTTGCGAGGTCGCTCCATTCGAGATCGAGCGGCGCCGGCACCGGGCCGGGCGTGAGGGGCTTGATCGACTGCGTCGGCATGATCTTGGACATGGCGTCACTCCTAATGGTGATATTCACACCACTAGTGATAATTCCATGTTTGGTTTGATGTCAATAACAAATGGTGATAATCACACCATATGAAGCCAGTTCAATGTCGCATGGCCCGCGCGGCCCTCTCTTGGAGCACCACCGAACTCGCCAGCAAGGCGGGGGTCGGGTCCAACACGGTCAATCGGTTCGAGGCCGGCCAGGACGCGCGCGTGAGCAGCGTCGACAAGATGCGCGCCGCGCTCGAAGCCGCCGGCGTCATCTTCGTCGCCGAGAACGGCGAGGGGCCGGGCGTGAGGCTCAGGAAGGCGCGGGAGGGCTGACAGCCCCGTGTGCTCGACACCGATCTGGCGGCGGCGCTCGGCTTGAAGCGCGAGTACGACATCCGCTCGACCATCAAGGCCAATGCCGAAGAGCTGGCATCGTTTGGTCCACTGCCCGTTACCAGCGGGCAGTCGAGAGGGCAGGCCTTCACCGCCTTCCATCTCAACGAAGAGCAGGCGCTCCTGATCTGCATGCTCTCCCGCACCGAGCGGACGAAGCTGGCCAGTTTGTCGCGTTGAACCGCCGGCGCGGCCGTCGCATCGTGCCGGAGCCCGTAGCTGCTGCCCCCCAGACGCACGGGCCGGCCGTCAGCGGAATGGAGAGATCCGGCCCGCTGGCGGCTCGTCGGCGGGAGGCGGCGCCGGCTCCACCGGCTTCCGGCCGATGTTCTCGACCTTCATCGTCGAGACCGTGCCGTGGCGGGTTGTGAAGGTGCGGTCCTCTGACTGCGAACGGTTCGCAGTGAGGCCGCCGCGCACGTTGTTGACGAAGCGGTCGGAGACCGCGCACCGCCTCGCGATCTCGCGGTCGCTCCACTTGGCCCACTCCTCATCGTTCAGGAGCGTCAGGACCGCGCTGCGCTTCCGGGCGCGCTCCCATACCCCATCCCGGTCCGCTCGCGCATGACCGCATAGTGGTCCATCACGCTCGGCCTGGACGACAGGTTGCGACTACCGCACGCGGAGCACCGGAAGCGCAGGCAGAGGTCAGGAACGGGCGTGTCAGCGGGGAAGCGGTCGATCGCGACCTCGGCGTGATGGTGGCACCCGTTGCACCAGATCTCGGCCCTGCCGATGCCGGCCGCCAGCAATCCGCCGACCGTCTCCGGCGCGACCTCGCGGCCTTGGGCGTCATAGCAGCGGCGGGGATTCCTCATTTGAGGCAGGCTAAAGCGGGGCGCCGGGCGCGGGCAACGGGGATCCCGCGTGTGTGCATTTGCGCGCTAATCGATCCGGAAACGCGCTTCTACCATTGCATTTTCGCACAGATTGGCGCCGCCCGATGAGGGGCCGTGTAACGCTTTTCTAGGCGTTTGCAACGGATCCCCAGATTCTTGGATCCGCGTTACCAAACCTTCGATCTCTGTTACATTTTAACCGAGTAACGGGGGCGTTTGGCACCCTTCGGTTTCGAGGTCTGCCGCGGCCACGCCAAGGATGAGCGCAGTTTGCTCCGGAGGGGCAGTCCGATGATCAACTGGCGCCGCCTGTTTGGGGAGGCCAAGCGCCCGTCGCTTGGGATCGAGGGCGACTTCCCTCCCGAGATGACGCAGCGGGCGCGTCGGCCGCGGCGATCGAAAGGCATGACCGCCGAGGAACGGGCCGCAGAAGAGCAGCGCTACATTGAAGAGCGCAGGCGCATTGCGTCCGTGACATCGGCCTCCAACCGGCAACGCGCGATCGAAGCGGGCATCACCCGATATCGCTGGAGCAGTTGCCTCGATAATCGCACTTGCGAGCGCTGCCGGCGCAATGAGGGCAAGATCTTCTCACATCTCAACGCGCCGAAGGGCGGGCATCCAGGGGAAGGGGACTGCCCCGATGGGGCTTGCAGGTGCGTCGCGATCGCCGTGATCGACTTCTGATGGGCGCAGATGCGCATACGACTTACTATGTGCGTATATCGCTTGACGAGCGCCAATTATACGCATATACCCCATCATGTGCACACAAGAGGTTAGGCCATGGCGCGTATGAGCATCTACGTCCCCGACGACATGAAGGAACGCATGGATCAGGCGGGGGAACTGAACTGGTCGGGCATCGCGCAAGCCGCATTCGCCTCGGCCATGGTGACCAACAGCTTTCAGAAGGAACCTGTCATGGAAGACGTTATCGAGCGCCTGCGGGCGTCCAAGGCTGAATACGAGCAGTTCGAGACAACGGAGGGATCGCGGGCCGGGCGCGAATGGGCGATGAAGTTCGCCGCGTACCCCGACCTTAAGGCCATGGGCGAGATGGACCTGGACAGCTATTACGGCGATGAGCCCCTGCACCACGTGGTTGATCGCCACTTGGGGCACGACGGCGATCGCGACGAAAGCCTGTTCTTCGATCACGATACCCGCAAGATGGCAGGCGACGAGTACGTGAAGGCATTCGTCGCGGCTGCGGCTGAAGTCTGGCAAGAGGTGAGCGAAAAGCTCTGAAGAGGGCTCCCGCCGGCGCCGATACATCCACGGTCGCCGGCGGCTCCTTGAAGGCGCGCCACCCTGAAAACGCGCCTCAATTGGTCAGCGCACCGCCCCCTGCACGTTCCGGATCAGCCCGCCGTTGACCCGCTCCTGCGCGCCGGCGACTTCACGGGCCGTGGCCTGCGGGTCGCTGCCGCCCAGGATCGTGATCTCCGTGCGCTGGTTCATGTCGACGTTCGTGTTCGACGCCGGCGGCGGGGTCAGCGCCGTGATGCCGCCAAGGCCGAACCCGCCGACAAGGGCCGCGTTCGCCTGGACCCGCGCCGGGTTGACCGCGTTGAACCGCGACATGTCAAACGGCTTGGGCTGCTCGGGCATCTTCTTGCCCGTGAACTGCTCAACCCACTGCCCGACGTGGTCGGGGTATTTCTCCCGGTCACTCGCCAGATCGCGCCCGCTCTTGCGCTTGTATTCGGCGGCCAAGTCGTCGTTGGCGGCTGGAGTAGCTACGGGCGGCGCGGGCGGCTGAACGCCTCCCTGCCTTTCCAGGCGCGACAGAGCGCCCTTGTGGCGGCCCATGGTGGCGACCTTGTCGGCGACTGTGCCGGGCGCCCCGCCGTTGTGCGCGTCGGTCGCGTTGATCTTGCTGGCATGGCCGGCATTGATCGCGGCGTAGACCTGCAGGAGCCCGTCGCCGGGCTTCACCCCACGGTCGCGGAGATAGCGCGCCGCGGCCATGAGCTGGTCGGTGATCGAGGTGTTCGCATCGACCCCGTACTTGCGCGCCTGCGGCTCGCCCCACTGGATCAGGCCGCGATGCCTGCCCCACTGCGTCCGCGGCCCCTTCTGCCACGGGTCCATCGTGCCGCCGGTCTCGTACGAGATCGCCGTAGCGAGATCGTCGGGAGAGATACCGATCGACTTGGCCGCGGCCTGAATGCCTCGCGCCATCTCGGCGGCCTGGTCCGGTGTGAGGCGATTGTTTCGAGCACCGCCGCCCGCGCTGCGACGGCTCAGGGCGGCCGGATCGGCTTGGGCGCTGTCGCCGAACCCAAGCTTGCGCTTGACCCAATTCCAGCCCTCGCGGGCATAGCGCGCCGCGCCTGTGGCCTGACGGACGTCGGGGTCGGACCCGACGCCGTTCTGGCGCAGCGCCTCCGCGCCGGGGCCGTAGCCCATGGCGGTCGCGCCGATACCGAGGGCGGCGGCCGGGATGCCTAGCTTAAGCAGCATCGCCGCGAAGCCCGACCCGACCTTGGCGAACGAGCCCAGCACCGAGAGCAGGAATGCGCCGCCGAGGAAGGCCGCGAGCGCCGCGAACGCGGTCTGCATCTTTTCGACGCCCTTGACCATCTTGTCGAAGAACTCGACCAGCGGCCCCTCGCCCTTCTCGACGAGTTGGATGAAGGCGTTCAGCAGCTTGCCGACCCACTCGGCCGCCTTTTCGAAGAAGGCAACGATCTTGTCGGCGTTGCGGACCAGGAACGCGTCGATCCGGTCGACGAAATCCTTGATGCCCGGACCGAGCGACTGCAGCAGCTTGTCGCCGACCGCGGCGGCCGTGGCGCCGAGCGAGCGCCAGGCGTTGGTGAGGTCTTTCCCGATTTCGGCCGCGCGGGTCTGAGAGACGCCGAGCGCTTCCTGCTTGCGGCGATACTCCTCCGTGAAGCGGACCAGGTCGCCGGACGCCAGCGCCTTGTAAGTGGCCTCGTCGATCCCGAGCGCTTCGAGGTACTGCAGCCGGACGTATTCCGGCTTGCGTGACAGCGCGCGGGCCAGGTCCGTCATCAGGACGGTGGTGTCCTTGAGCCGGCCGTTCTCGCGCGTGACGACGCCGAGGCTCTTCGCCATCCCCTCATAGCCGGGGTTGGACCGCATCTTGAGCGCGAAGGCTTCGATCGACGCGACCGCGCCCTGATACGAGCCGCCGAGCTGCGAGACGGCATACCCAACGCTTTTGATGTTCTCGGCGCTAGCCTTGGTCCGCTGCGAGGCGTAGTAGAGGTCATCGAACCCGGCCGCGATCTTCGTGACCGCCGCCGTGACCGCGGTCGTAACTGCCGCGACGGCGACGCCCAGCCCGACAACGGCTTTCGTGGCGCTTTCGACCGAGTTTCGGAACCGCTGCTCCGAATTCCCGTCGATTTTGTACCCAATTCCGACCAAAAAATCGCGCACGGTCTCAGCCATGGAACTGCCTCACGATGGGAGCCTGCATGGCCGCCTTGGGCATGCGCTCAAGCAGCGACAGGAAGAAGGGCGCCAGGTCCGTCGCCAGGACCGTGAACGCGATCTCAATGATGTCGGCGCCGGTGATGCCATCGACCGTCAGGCTGCCGCGCTTGTCGTTCCAGATCCGCTCCCACCGGCCTGTCGGCCCCAGCCGCTCGACCTTCGCGAGCGTGGCGTTGAGGAGGTAGTCATGCGTCTCTGTCGTCATGACGCTCAGGAACTCGATGAGCGGCATCGCCCGGTCGATCATCCCGGGCAGGCCCTGCTCACTCGGTAGGAGCGGCTTTCCGCCTTGCAGGAGCTGCTTGAGCATTGGCGCCAGGCCGTCGGCGAGCGGCATCAGGCGCCGCGCGACATGGCCCTGCGCGACCGGGTCGATTCCGCCCGAGCGGTAGAGCGTGCCGCGGACCGTGAATTCGTGATGCGTCATGGCGCGACTGCCTTTCCGTCGACCTCTTCGGCGACGATGTTCTGGCTGGCGATGTTGAAGTAGATGCCCTCGCCATCGGCGCGGTGGCAGATGACTTCTGTGTACCAGGCATTTCCGTGGGTATCGCCGTGGTGCTCGACCACGACGATCTTGTAGAGGCCGTCTGCCGCGATGCCCTTCGCCAGGTTGCTGTTCCCCAGCGCCCCAGGAATGCCCGGCGTGAACGCCGCCGCGTCGATGCTGGCCTCATCGATTTTGATCAGCGCGTTGGGCTTCACGCGCGGGTTGATCAGCATTCGTGCGATCACGCCCTCGAACGTCTGGACCGGGCGCCCGATCATGCCGGTCTGCGAATTGAGGACGATGACGTCGCCCGGCTTTGTCTCGCCGAACTTCACCACGTCGAGCTTGCCGTCCTGGATGGTCCAGTTGGCGCCGGCCGAGATTGCAATGTCTCGCATCGCGTCGCGCGCCATGCCGAACAGCGTGCGAGCGCGGGGCATCTTCTTGGCGCCGAGGTCCGAGATGTAGCCCTTCGTCACGCCGTGCGGCTTCATGGCCTCCAGCACGACGTCGACTTGGTCTTTGAATGTCGAGCCGGCCGCGAGCGTCTTGCTGACCGTCGCGAAGTTGTAGGCGATGTCCCCGTCCTGGGCGACGATCGCGAGGTAGGTGTCGACCGGGTTCTCGCGCCCGACCCGCTTCTGGATGATGTTGCCGGTGAAGGCGATCGACGGCCCGCCCTGGTAGCCAACGGTCAGCGAGACCTTCTGCCCCTCCTTGCGGATTTTCTGCGCCGTCGCTTCCGACAGGTTCGTGACGAGGATTTCGGCCGAGTTCGGCGACTGCACCACGGCCAGCCGCACCCGGAACCGGCCGCGAAGCTGAGACACGTCGATCGTCTCGCTGCCGGTGTCGATCGACAGCCCGAACTCCCTGATCCACTGCCTGGTCACGACCGGCCGCCTCTCACGCCTTGAGGTCTTCGAGCTGACGGCCGAGGGCGCGGTCGATCAGCTCATCCCGATCCTTGTGGGAGAGCGCGTCGATCACGCCGGCGATACCCGCGATGTCGACCTCGACGGGAGCCGGCTTCTTGGCGAACTGGGCGTCGACCGGGGCCGCGGCGCCGGCGAAGAACGCCTCGAACTCCTTGCCGTGCTTGTTGAACTCGGCGACGTCCCGAAGCTCGTCGGTTGCGGCCCTCAGGATGGTGTCGACCAGTTCGATCGCCTCGTTCGCCTCGCGCATCCGCTCCATGGAGACCGGGTCGCGTTCCTCCAGGCGCCGCTCCTGCAGCTCGGCCGTGAAGTCGGCCGGGACCGGGACGAAGGTTGGAAGCTCGCGCCAGGCGTCATAGACTCGCGGGTCGCCGTCTAGGAGCAACTTCATCCGCTGCCCCTGGTCCATCGCTTCGAGCTTGGCGCGGATCTCCTGCCGCACCATCGCGCCGACGATGTCCGTCCGGTCGATCGGCGGGTCCATGAGGCGCTTGCGCTGAAGCGCGACGTTGGCCCTGGCTTGCTCAAGGGCGTAGTGAGCGCGCCGCAGATCAGGGATGGTCGCCGCGGCGAGTTCGCGCGTCTTCTCCCGCACGCCCAGGACCGACAGCTTGCCGCCGGCGATGTGCTCAGCCTTGACCGCCGCCACCGACGTCGGCGCCTCGGCGATGCGATCGATGTGGATGCTCAGGCCGGCGACGGACGGCAGGGTCGTCCATTCCGGCTTCCAACGGGCCTTCAGGGCCTGGTAGACATTTTTCGGCGGTGCCATGTTGCGCCTCCTCAGGCCGCAGTGGTGGTTTTGATGATCGGCTCGGCCGCGGCGATGATCTCCTTGCGCCACCCATGCGTGCGCGACGCCTGGTAGACGGGGTGGACGAGTTCAAGCGGCAGTTCGTCGAGAGTGAGCGGGCCGAAGCCCCGTACGGGCCGCTGCGGGCCGGGGGTCGGGACGTCGTTGTTGTCGAGCGCCATGTCGATCGCGGCCAGCGCGATATAGGCGGCCTTCAGCTCCGTGACGGCGTCGGCGTAGCGGCTGCCGGCCGTGGCGCGGTCGGCTAGAACTTGGGTGATGGTGGCCATGGGCAGGGCTCCTTTAAATCCTGAGGGGGGTGCAGCTGATGGTGTTGGGACGGGCGCCGACGAGGCCGACAAGGCAGCCGGCGACGGCGTTCGCGAGGTCGTCGTGACCGCCCGGCCCGTGGTCGATTGAATCGCGGCCACCGCGCGACGTGCGCCGCTCCAGGCCGACCAGTTGCGTCGTCAGTCGGGGCAGATCGAGCAAGTCGACCTCGCCAGAGTTCAGCTTGGGCAGCAGATCCTTGTAGAGGTCCGACTTCGGCGCAGCGCTGGCCTCATAGGTGATGCCGTGGCCGCGGAACGCCTCGCGGGGCCATTCGCCGGCGTACCGGTCACCGACGACCTTGGTGATGCCGTAGGACTTCAGCAGCGCGGCGAACTCTGCGACCACCTCAGACGGGACGAAGGGCGGCTTGCGCTCGCGCACCGCGTCCAGGATGCCGACCTTGCCCTCGGCGTGCCCGATCGCCAGCGTGAAGCTGTCAGCAGAGCCGCCAGACGGGTCGACAAAGCCGAAGTAGCGATGAGCCGATGCGCGGGGCCGCTCATACAGGCCGGGCGTGGTGCACGCCTCCACGGCCTCGCGGCTCACGAAGCTCTCGACGTCGGTTCGGAAGATCGCCCCGTACTCTGCCGACGCCGCCGCCGGGTCCCGCTCCATCGCCTCGTCGATGACGCTCTGACGGACGCTGGGGTTCATCGTGCGGGTCGCCGCCTGCCACACTAAGGCGGGGGCGTCTGGCTTGCCGTAATACCGCTTGTACGCGTCCCAGAGCGCGCCCTTTCGGGCGTACGGGCTCGAAGCCATCAGCATCACGGCGTTCGGAATCGTCGCCATGCCGGGACGCACGGCGTCGATCACCTCATAGTCGGGCGAGGCGCTGTCCTCAGCAGGCCAGAACGCGACCTCGTCACCCAGCATCGCCACCAAGGTCCGACCGCGTACGGCCTTGAACGACGCGGTGCCGATCTCGATCGTGATCCGGTTCGACAGGTCGATCTCTTCCGACCGCTCGGCCTCGACCATGCGCTTCAGCATGTCGACCTCGGTCAGCAATGCGCGGGCGTAGCGGAAGATCGTTCGGGCCTGCCTGCGATCGGTGGCGATGATGAGGATGACGCCGCGCTCGCCCGGCGCGAGGAACTGCCGGTACTCGCGAAAGCATCCGAGGTAGACTGCAATGAGGGCGAGCACGAAGCTCTTGCCAGCGCGGCGTCCGCAGACCAGCCAGGCTTCCGACTGAGCCTCCAGCGGCGGGCCTCCGTTGTGACCGCAGCACGCACGATAGGTCGCAAGCTCATCGTCGGTCATGGCATAGCCGAACAACGCCGCGATGAAGGCGCGCCAGGCAGACCAGCTCTGGGGGTTGCGCGCGAACCAGGGCGCGAAGAGCTTGGGGTCGTCCATGGCCGCCAAGAGGGTCACGCTCATGACGCAGCGGCCTCCTGGGCCTTGCTGGCGAGATAGTCGCGAAGGTCGGGCGTCACGTCCTTGGCGCGCCTCTTCGTGCCGAGGATTTCGAACATGCGCCGCTGGGCGTTGATGACCGTCGTGTAGGTGACCGGGTCGATCTCCGCGCCGCCGATCCACCTCGTCTCGATGTCTTCGAGGATCGCGCCGAGAACGCCCGCACGCTGGACCATCTGCCGCTCCGCAGTCGACAAGAGGTCGCCCCCGCCGAGGTCATCTTCGATCGCGGCGATGATCTGGCGAGTGTTCTTGTAAGCGGCGGTGCGGCGGTCGACGTCGGCAAGCGTGAGCATTCGGGCCTTGCCCTTTGCGCCGTCGCCGTTTCCGCCGCCTATCTCCGTCGCGCTCACGCCCGAAATCCCATGCATCCGCGCCCATTATTGGACGAATGTTGGACATTCTAACGCGAGAACGGTTCTAAGTCATTGATAATGAACGTCTAAGCCTGTCCGTCATCATACAAACTATCGCCTTGATACGGCGGATTGCGGGCTTTCGAGGAGGAATGAGAAAAAGCCGGCTCAAATCATGAAATCGGCTGGCCCTCGCCAAGACGGGGTTCCCTGACCTTCTGCCCCACCTCAACAAGGTGCGGCGCGGCAAGGTGCGGCAGTAGGGCGCCCAAGTTGCCCCACCCCACCCCCTTATAGGGGGGGGGAGGTGGGGCGCGGCAGGCGAAAGTGGAAAGTGAGGTGCGGCAAACCTCAGTCATCGGCTGGCTCGCCAACCTTGACGAATTTGCGCTTCTCGCGTTTGGCGTCCGGGGCTTCATAAACCTCGAACATGCCGTTGCTGATCCACACGGCGAGCGCGGCTTTGACCTTGGCCGCATCCGCCTTGGAAAGCTTGCCGTCGGGGCTGACCTCTAACCCCATCGCCCGGCCGATCGGGAGCCCGACCCAATCCGCTGCCTGGCTGTTCTCGCGATATGGCCCGCCCGCATTGACGGCGGCCTGAGCGCGCCTGAGGTGGTCGACCGTGACGGCATCCATGGGGTTCGGAAACTCCCACGCTGTGACGACGCCGACGCTGTCGCCGGTGCCGCCCTGGCTGCCATTCATCAGGGGGACCGACTCGATCTTGACCCAAGCGCTCTTCTCGGCGCGCGGCGCGAGATTGGCCTTGCCGTCGTCGATCCGAACGTATCGGAAGCGGTGTTCCACGCCGGCCCGCTCGGCCTCCGCCGTCGACATGGGGTTGAGCACTCGTCCGACGCGCGCGGCGTTGATCAGCGCGCCGCCGCCGCGGGCGTCGTCGATGCTGATCTCGTTCCCACCGGTCTTGCGGACGTGGTGGATCAGATGCACTGCAGCGCCGGTTCTGGCAGCGACCCTCGCCCATGCCTTTGCCACCCGGTCCATGGCGGGATTGTCGTTCTCGGGGACCTCGTGGGACGACACGAATGGATCGATGACGATGACGTCGATGCGTTTGCCTCTGAGTTCCGCGACGAGCTTTTCCTGCACAGGCTCCACGATGGTGGTGGCACTGCCTGTTTGCTTGGCAAGGACGATGGGGCAGTCGAGGCCGCTGTCGACAAACAGACCGCCAATCTCGTCGCGGGAGATGCCGTGAAGCCGCGCGGCAGCCATGATACGCCGCTGCAGTTCGTCTTTCGGATCTTCGCCATTCCATAGCCACACGCGGAGCTGCTTGGCCGGGGCGTCATGCAGGAGCGGGCGGCCTGACACCATCGCTAGCGCCTCGACGATCGTGAGCGAGGATTTGCCGACCCCGCCGGGCGCGACCGTCACGGTCACATACCGGCGGATAAGCGTGCGTCCGTAGATCCACTCGCGCTCGGGGATGTTGTGGCAGTCCAGCCATGAGAACGGCGTGGCCCCGATCGCCGCGGCAGCTGCCTGGTCGGGCTGGGGCGCCGATTCGCTCTCGATCGCGGCCGGGGGGCTGCTCATCATGCCCAACGCTTGCCGCTCGAAATCCTCGAATGAGAGAATCGGCGGAATGCGGGCGGGCTCTTGGGCCAAGGGGTCCAATGTCATGGAGCAGGGGACCTTTCCGGCGCCTGGAGCGGCAGTCGCTCGTCACCCCACATATTCGTCGGGTCGGAAGCGATCGCGGCTACCGCCTTGATCATGTCGGGGTCGGAGGTGCGGTCGCTGGCCCGCGCGATGATGGCCATTGCGGTTCGTTCGATCCCGACCTCATCGAGATCAGCCAGCACCACAGCGAGGAAGCGCCGGGCTTCTGCGTTGCTCGGCGCGCTCATCGCGAAGCCTCCAATGAGAAGGCCAGCGCCGCGACCACAGCGGCCAGGTGAGGTGAGAGACCGAACCTCTCGCGAATGCGTCGCACTTGCATTTCGAGGGCTGTTGCGGCAATTTGGGAGCTGTTCGCCAGAACACATTCCCGAGGCTCACGCGCGCTCGCCGGCGCCGTGGGCCTCTTCACTTTGGGGTGCATCAGGCCGCGACCTCGCTGGCCTTGCGCCACTCCTGGTCAGCCTCGACTGAGATCCGGACGAGCTTGTTCAGCTTGATGGTCTTGGGCGCCCGGCCGGCCTTCTGCATGTTGTAGAAGGTCGCGCGGCAGATGCCGTAGCGGCGGCACCATTCGTCGATCGAATAGGCGGCGGGCTGCGTGGCAATATTGGTCGGATTGGTCATAAGCACACCTGCTCCGTTAAGGGGTGCGCTTAGACTTGCTTATACGTAGCTTCTGTTCCTATTTGTTCGTGGTTCCTATTTGTTCATGATCCGCTCTCGAAGCGACTCTTTGCTGCGCCAAGGGCATTGCGAACCGTCGATCGGCTGATGTCCAATCCATCAGCATTGAGGTCTGCGGTCCTGCTCTCCTCGGTAGCTGCAGGGTCGTACAGCCATTCTTTGCCCTTCGCGATCATTGCGGCGATCGCTCTATTCCGCTTATCAGGCCTTGGTCCACGGCTAACCTTCGCAACACCCCCCTCAGCTTTGGGGTGCGCAATCTGGATCATGTAGCGTTCAATTTCATCGCGCTTGAAATAAATCCCCGACGCGACGTGAGCGATCAACTCACCTTTCTCGTCGGTAACCACAGTGTAGGCGTTATTTCCGTCGCTATCTATTCCTGAATTGTTGGCGGCCTGCACGACTGAATACCAAAACCATTGCGGAATAGGATGGGCTAAGTGTTCCGTAGTCGTGCCCCGCCCTCCGTCCATGAAGGGGCGGATGCGCAGGACTTCCGCATACCCCGTGATAATGTTTCTCAGGAGCAGCCTGGCGAGGTCAGCGTTTATGAGCCCATCAGCGGTGTCCGGTGCAAATCGCCGCGCCACCTCTGACAGGTCGATCGTCGGGTCATTTGCGAGCATCTGCGATTCCCGTGATGTTCGAATTTGTTCCGATTGCGAACCGCGGCGCGCCGGCGCGAATCGCATCGGCAACGAAGCTGGGGGCGAGGTGCCCGTAGTGCTTCTCGACCATGCGCGTGTCAGCATGACCGAGGTTCTTGGCGACGACCATCAACGGCATTCCGTTCATGACGCTGTGGCTCGCCCAGGTGTGCCGCAAGCCGTGGAATGAGATCGGCGGGGTGATCTTGCCGTTCTTGCAGGCTTCCGCCATCGGCTTGTTCTGATGCGAAGAGCCCCATGGGGCTCCGTTCTTGACGAACATCGGCTCGGCGCCGTCACGCCCCATAGCGAGCTGTTTGAAGGCGGCGATGCCTTCGTCGGTCAAGACGATATGGCGCGGCTTGCCGCCCTTGGACTGGCGCACCGCGAGCGTCCCCGAGTCAGGGTTGAAGTCGGCGACCTCAAGCCGGCAGAGTTCGCCGTAGCGCGCGCCAGAGTGGAGCGCGGCCAAAGCAATCTTGCGGAAGTCCGGATCGGCCGCGTTGATGAGGCGCTGTGCCTCCGCAATGGAGAGGTAGCGGACCCTTGCGGCTTCCACTCCCTTGAACGGCTGGACGCGTCGCCACGCCTCATCGGATCTGACCTTCCCGGCCCGCCATGCCCGGTTCAGAGCGCCTTTCAAGACGGTGAGAGTCCGGTTCGCTGTCGATTTCCGACGACGCCGAGCTTCGGGGTCTGACGGCGCCGCCTTGTGCTTCTGATCGTCGCCGTCCTTTGTCCGGATCCGTGCTGGGGACTTCGCGAGGTCCGCGTGCCATTTGGCGATCCGATCGGTCGTCAGGGTCTCGACCTCGGCGTCTCCCAGCGACGGCAGAATGAACGCATTTGACCGTGAGCGCGCGTCGACCGCGGACTTGCTGTTGTTCTCCAGGTAGTCGAGATAGTCGCCGATCGCGTCCTTGACGGTGAGCGGCCCTGTAATGCCGGCGGCGGCGTGGGCTCGCCGCTTCATTCGCTCCCGTGCCTCGTTCTGCGCTTGAGCGAAGCTCAGGATCGCGACGCCATCCGCGTCTGAGAAGTCGTCAGCGACCGCGATCGTCTCGACCTCGTATTTTCGGTCGCCAACGTAGTGTCGGACAACCCATTTTCCCGACCCGGATTGAGGCTTCCGGTAGCCGAGGTGCAGCTCCGGCTCAATGGCGCGGTAATACGGCTTGCCGCTGGCTTTCAGCTGAGCCCGTGCAGTCCTCGTCTCGAGCTTGGCATCGCGCACGCTCCGCGCCATCACCGCCTCCCATGTCCAATTGATGTCCAATATATGGGGTTGGACATCACTAGGCAATGATAGCCTCTTCTGTCCCTATAATATTGATATATCGAGTTTTTGGGCAACTAGAATTGTCTAGCTCCGTCCATAATCAACGCCCTCTCACGGCGAAAACTGGGGTTCGATTCCCCATGGGAGCGCCACTGCGCGCGCTTTTCATTGATTTATAACGGTTTTTCTGCGATTGTCAGCCCGTTCGGCGCTGGCTGGTCAGAATTCTGGTTAGAATCCTGGTTAGAATCGGCCTTCGAGAGAGGTGCCGATGGGCCGCTTCAACAGCAATGGTAATCCGTTCCTGATCGAGCGCCCCGAGGGTGGGTTCACCTATTTCCGCAATGTTCCACCCCGGTTGAAGTCCGTCCTGTCGGGTGAGGTCAAACTCCCTTGGAATGGGGTGAGGCGGTCCATCGGTGGACGAGGGACAATCAAGATCGCGCTGGGGACCCGCGATCTCCAGCTGGCCCGCAAGCGCTGGCTCGACGTCCATCCTCAGGTGGAAGGTCACGTGGAAGCGGCGACGCTGCGAACGATGCAGACCGCCAGGCCTATCGCTGTTCGGGCGGTATCGGGGCTCTCGCCTTCAGAGATCGAGCACATCGCCAACCGATACTATCGGCAAATCCTCAGCGGTGACGACGATGAGGTTCTCCGGCGCGACCAACTCGCTGACCGGACCGAGTTGGTCCTCGAGGAACACGAAGGGCTTGCCACCGACCGCGATGCGGTTATCGCAGCCCGCCGGATTGCCCATTTGCGGGAGCTGGATGTTCTGAGGCGAGCACTCCAGGATCCAGAGCGCTTTGACTTTGACGGGTCATCGCACATCCCGACACTCGACGCGCTGCGTGCGGAGGGGCACTCAGACGAGAGCGCTCGCGCGATCAGGCAGTCCTTCGAGGATGTCCTTGCCGAAAGCGAGATCGGCGAAGTCCTTGCCGACAATGGAGTGAGCCTGCCGCGCGACCATATCGATCGGGCGCGATTGTCGCTGGCCATCGCACGTGCTGGTGTCCGAGCCCATGAGGACGTCCTGCGGCGGCTCGATGGAGCGCCTGTCGAAACCCCGCCGCCGCTGCCGGTCCTCATGCCGCCGGTCATGGATGCTGGCCCTTCACTGCGTGATGCCCACAAATCCTGGATCGACCAGCAAAGCCCTTCCGCCAAGACGGCGGAGGAGTATGGCGTCTACGTTGAGCGCTTTATCTCAATCTGTGGTGACGTACCCATCCGTTCCATCACCAAAAAGCATGTGCTGGCCTATCGTGATGCCCTGAGCCTGTTTCCCCGCAACATCCCCTCAGACCTCCGCAGTGCCAGCGTGACGGCGATCCAGGAGTGGACCGCGAAGAACAACGCAAAGCTGCTCGCCCGCAGCACAATCAACGACAAGGCGATCGGATCGATCTCGGCGATCCTGGCTGTTGCCTTGAAGCACGACCATATCCAGACCAATCCCTGCCTCGGCACGAAGTTTCTTCTCAAGGAGGGTGAGGTCGTCGAGCGGCTGCCCTATTCCGACGACGACCTGAAGGCTTTGGTGAGATCGCCTGTCCTGGCAAAGGGCAAACGGTATAAGGCGGGAGGAGGGGAGGCTCAGAAGTGGCTGCCGCTCATCGCCATGTATACCGGTGCGCGGCTTGAGGAGATCGGACAGCTTCGCGTGATCGACGTCCTCTTCGCCTCGAAGCCTGGGGATGTGTCCTTCTTCGACATGGAGACGATTGACGACACGCCAGGCCAGGAAACGCGTCGCAAGACGCGGTCGTCGCGACGCTGCGTTCCGATCCATAAAAAGCTGATTGACCGCGGGTTCGCTGGCTATGTCGAAGCCCAGCGAAAGGCAGGCTCTGTTCGACTGTTCCCAGAGCTCAGCCCCTATCGCGGTAAGATCACCCACGGGTTCAGCAAGTGGTGGGGTCGCTACGCGCGGAAATCCGTGAAGGACAGCCGCAAGACCTTCCATAGCTTCCGGCACCGGGTCACCGACCAGTTCCGGAACCAGGTCCGCCCGTCTGACGGCATCCTGCAGGCCATCCTCGGACACGACAAGACGGATACCACCTCGGGATATGGGTCTGGCTTTGATCTCGAGACCCTGAACGAGGCGCTCCAGCGGCTCGACTACGGTCCCGAAATTTAACTGCCCTGCCTACTCGCTCCGGAAACCTAACCCCGTCTTCTGTGAGCGCTACCGCCAGGAGACGCGAGGTCTCGGCCCGGGCAGTGTCATGACGTGCTGGAAGATGATGGCTGGATGAGCCCCAAGAGGTAGTCTGCTATCGGACTGGGGCCGGTAAGAGCAGGCGTCGGCCTCGTCCGCGCACCAGATGCCGTCGTCAGACGCTTAACCAGCGCCGGATCGATACCCAGTCGGGCACAGATCCTGCAACAGATTTCCTGAAGCCAGCTAAGGATTGACGGGGGCAAGCGTGGCGGGCCCGCTGTTGGCCGCCTCGCATCACCCGTCGCCTTCATCGAAAGGCTCGTCACTGACGCCGGATAGCGGAGATAGGCAAGGCTCCTGCGGGCGGAGGCTCTCGAGCAATGGCACTTTCCGCGTTGCCGATAGGGGGGAGAGTTTCTGGACAGGCCGGGATCAGGAGCCGGCAGGACTGCAGCTCCTCGATCGCCGGCCTTCTGGCGATGCAGGATCCTCACGCCGTCAGACGGCCCTTTCCTTCTCGATGCCCTGTCCGCGCGACAGAAAGCTCACATTCGCCACCGCAGCCCCGAGCGTGACGTGCCGATGGATGATGACTTCGATGATCCTGATCAGGCGATCGACATCGTCGGTCTTGGGCCGGAAGAAGTAGATCTCGTTTGCGACCGAGCGACGCCAGGTCGCGTTGAATCCGTAGGTCGAGTAGCGCCGCAGCGTCCGGCGATCGATGTCGGCCATGTTGCAATGGGCGATG
>NZ_LSKN01000032.1:0-264 GCF_001557075.1 Methylobacterium sp. CCH7-A2 | reverse complement strand
TCCCGGGCTTCCTCGAGCCGCGCCGGATGGCGGAGAAGGCGCTCACCGCCGTGATTCAGGAGGCCTACATCCAGGGCATCTCGACCCGCTCGGTCGACGATCTGGTCAGGGCGATGGGGATGAGCGGCATCTCGAAGAGCCAGGTCTCGCGGCTCTGCGAGGAGATCGACGAGCGCGTGCAGGCCTTCCTCGATCGGCCCATAGAAGGTGACTGGCCCTATCTTTGGATCGACGCGACCTATGTGAAAGTGCGCCAGGCCGGGC
>NZ_LSKN01000031.1:0-255 GCF_001557075.1 Methylobacterium sp. CCH7-A2 | reverse complement strand
GCCAGCAATGGCGCAGGGTCGCCGATCAGCTCAGGCCGACCGTCCCCAAGCTCGCTGCCCTGATGGACAACGCCGAGACCGACGTCCTCGCCTACATGACCTTCCCGACGCAGCACCGTGCCAAGCTGCACAGCACCAACCCGCTGGAACGGCTCAACGGCGAGATCAAGCGCCGCACCGAGGTCGTCGGCATCTTCCCCAACGAGGCCGCCATCACAAGGCTTGTCGGCGCGATCCTGCTCGAACAGAATGATG
>NZ_LSKN01000331.1:0-273 GCF_001557075.1 Methylobacterium sp. CCH7-A2 | reverse complement strand
TCCTCGAGGACGTCGCCGACAACATCTTCCACCCCGACCCCTATTTCCAGGGCGGCGGCGACATGGTCCGCATCGGCGGCATGGGCTACGCGATCGATGTCGGCAAGCCGATGGGCAGCCGCATCTCCGGCCTGACGCATCTGAAATCGGGCCAGCCGATCGAGGCCACGAAGAAATACACTGTGGCCGGCTGGGCCAGCGTCAACGAAGGAACGCAAGGCCCGCCGATCTGGGACGTGGTCCGCACCCATGTCGCCGCGCGCAAAACCGTCA
>NZ_LSKN01000030.1:0-34654 GCF_001557075.1 Methylobacterium sp. CCH7-A2 | reverse complement strand
CAAAGCCGGCACGCGGTGGCTCTGCGAAGCTACACCACCAGCAGGGACACGACCCGCGCCACCCCTTAAGCCCAACAATAAAGGCCCGCCGGACGTCCCGGCGGGCCTTTCAAATTCACACCCTCAACCGCCGCTCACGCCCTCGGGCGCAGGCCGATCGAGTCCATCATCGCCTGGTCGCGGGCGGCTTCGGCGGCGCGCTCGGTCGCCTTTTCGCGGTCGTCGAGGATCTCGACCTTCTTCATGTCCTCGAAGGCCTCCTGGAGTTCGGCCTTGGCCTCCTCGAGCTGGCCCTTCAGATTGTCGGCGGACTGGCGGAGATTGTCGCGGCGGCCCAGCGCCGCCTTGGCATAGGTCGGGTAGGCGAAATGGGCGGGGTCGGAGATGCCGGCCCGGGCTTCCTCGCTCTGGATCTCGCGATCCAGATCGCTCGCCATGCGGTGGAAATCCGCGATCATCATCTCGATCTGGCTTACCCGGCGGCGCTTTTCGTCCACCTGGAAGCGCTTGAGACGCAGCAATGTGTCTCGCGACTTCATGTCGTTTCCAACTCCTGATCACGCATGGGGCGCGCGCCGACCCCTCGGCGCCCGCCCGGAACTCCTGCCGCGAGACAAAAAGCACAATGGCGCAAGGAGGTTGACCGTTCCTTACCGGAAAGCCTCGCATTCGCTGCATGGCCAGCGTGCGCGCCCGCTGCTGACGCAGGGCGGCGGCAGGGGATAGTAGCGGGGTCTCCGGGGCGCTCCCCGCGCCCGCCTCTGCCCCCGGGATCGCCCGCCTTGCCCGCCCTTCCGCGCCTTCCCGAGCATAGCCTGCTGATCGGCGGCCTCGTCGTCACCCGCATCATCGGCTGGGGCACGACCTTCTATGCGCTTTCGGTGGTGGCGCGCGACATCGAGCGCGATCTCGCCCTCGACGTCACCACCGTCTTCGGCGGCATCACGCTGCTGCTCCTGACGGGGGCGGCGCTGGCGCCGGCGATCGGCCGCCATCTCGACCGGGCCGGAACCCGCGGCGCGATGTGCCTCGGCGCGCTGTTCTGCGCGCTCGGACTCGCCCTGCTCGGTTTCGCGCAAGGGCTCGTCAGCTATCTCGCGAGCTGGGTCGTGATCGGCATCGGCCATGCCTTCTCGCTGGCCAATGTCGGCGGCGTCACCATCGCGCATCTGGTCGGCCCGCGGGCGCGGCGGGTGATCGGGCTGATGATGCTGGCGACGGGCCTGTCCTCGACCGTGTTCTGGCCGCTCACCGCCGCCCTCTCCGCCAGCTTCGGCTGGCGGACGACCTGGCTGGTCTTCGCGACGCTGCAGATCCTGATCGTGCTGCCGATCTATGCCACTGTTCCCCGCTATCGGCAGGGTGCGGCCGAGGCCGCGGCGCCGGCGGCCAACGCGGCCCGCGCGGACGAGGCGCGCGTCGCGCCGCCTGATCGGCGCACGGCCTTCTGGCTCGTCGCGGCGATCTTCTCCGCCAGCGGGCTCGTCTCCTGGGGCCTGCCGCTGCATCTGATCGATCTCTTGCGCAATGCGGGGATCGGCGCGACCGAGGCTGTCGCCATCGCGGCGCTGAGTGGGCCGGCGACGCTGCTGGCGCGGCTCGTCGACGCCGTGCTGGGCGAGCGGCTGCCGGTGGAGCGCACGGCGTTTGCAGGGTTGGTGCTCGGCCCGCTCGCCTGCCTGATGCTGGTGCTGCTGCCAGGTACGTCGCTGGTCGCGAGCGGCTTCGTGCTCTGCTTCAGCGCCGCGATGGGCGTGATCTCGGTGGCCCGGGCGACGCTGCCGCTCGCGCTGTTCGGCCGCCAGGCCTATGGCACGCTGATGGGAAGGCTGACGGTGCCGCAGAATCTCGCCTTCGCGGCGGCGCCGCTGCTCTTCGCCGCGATGATCGAGCATCTCGGGCGCGACAAGGCGCTGGTCGCCGCTGCCGCGATCCAGGCGCTCGGCGTCGTGGCGATGCTGCTGCTGTTCCGGCTGCTCGCGGGCGGCCGCGGCCTCAGCCGTTCATGATCGCGGCGAGCCTCGCATAGCATTCGGGCAGCGGCGTCGCGTCGTCCTTGGCCTGCTTGAGAAAGCCCTCGAGCGCGGGGTTCAGCCGGATCGCCTCGTCGACCTCGGCCGAGGCGCCCTGGCGATAGGCGCCGAGGCGGATCAGCTCCTCCATGTCCGCATAGGTCGCGAGTGTGGCGCGGGCCTTCTGCACGACCGGATAGAAGGCCGGGTCGCAGGAGCGCGGCATGGTGCGCGAGACGGATTTCAGGATGTTGATCGCCGGGAAGCGGCCGCGCTCGGCGATGGAGCGCTCCATCACGATATGCCCGTCGAGGATGCCGCGCACGGCGTCGGCCACCGGCTCGTCATGGTCGCCGCCATCGACGAGGACGGTGAAGAGCCCGGTGATGGCGCCGTCGCCGACGCCTGGGCCGGCGCGCTCGAGCAGGCGCGGCAGTTCGGCGAAGACGGTCGGCGTATATCCCTTCGTGGTCGGTGGTTCGCCGGCGGCGAGCCCGATCTCGCGCATCGCCATGGCGAAGCGCGTGACCGAATCCATCAGGCACATGACCTGCCGGCCCTGGTCGCGGAAATACTCCGAGAGGGTCAGGGTCGTCAGCGCGGCCTGCTTGCGCATGAGGGCCGGCTCGTCGGAGGTCGCGACGACGACGACCGAGCGCGCGAGGCCTTCGGGGCCGAGATCGTCCTGCAGGAACTCCTGCACCTCGCGGCCGCGCTCGCCGACGAGGCCGATGACGTTGACGTCGGCGCGGGCATAGCGCGCGAGCATCGACAGCAGCACCGATTTGCCGACGCCGGAGCCGGCGAAGATGCCCATGCGCTGGCCGAGGCAGCAGGTCAGGAAGGCGTTGAGCGCGCGCACGCCGAGATCGAGCGGTCGGCCGACACGTCGTCGCGAATGCGCCGGCGGCGGGTCGTTGCGGAAGGTGTAGAGTTCCTCGCCCTGCGGCAGAGGCGGCCCGCCATCGACCGGGCGCCCGAGCGCATCGACGACGCGGCCGAGCCAGGCCGGCGTGGGCTTGAGGCCCGGCGCCGCCTTGTCGATATAGACCGGGCAGCCGCGGCGCACCCCGTCGAGCCCGCCGAAGGGCATGACCAAGGCGCGGTCGCCCGAGAAGCCGATGACCTCACAGGGCACGCGGCTGCCGGGCGCGATCTCGATGCCGACGCGCCCGCCGAGGCTCATCGCCCCGATCGGCCCCGCCACCTCGACCAGCAGTCCGCGCACGGCGTTGACGCGACCATAGACGATGACGGGATCGAGCGCCGCGATCGCGGCGGCGAGCCCGGAGAGCCGATCCTGTCCATGGGCGGGGCTGTTCATGCGCGTCCCGGTTAATCTCTCGCCGGACTGGCGGCAACCGCTGCGCCGTCCGGTGACGGTCGGATGCGGCGCATCCGATGAGGAGGATTTGAATCGGATTGTCTGTGGAAACACAACCACGTGGAAAGGGGCGGGCTCCTAGGCCGGGCGGGTCTCACACCGGACCGGCCGATGATCCTCGCGCTCGCCTTGTTCACACTCGGGGCCTGTGCCGGGCTCTTTCCCGACGGGACCTATCGCGCGCTGCTGCTGATGCTCGCGATCCTGCTGCTGTTCGCTTCCTGGGTGCTGTTGGGCGAGGTCGACATCTTCGGCTTCTTTGTCCTGGGCGGCCATCTGCTGGCGCTGGGCTCCGGCTACCTCACGGGACTTTATTACCAAAGCCGGTCCTGACAGCGGCGTCTTGCTCTCCTCGCCCGCCATGAAACCGCGCCAGGCCTGTGCGAAACCTTGCAAGCGACGGGATGCGTTTACCCTTCATTAAGCCGGCCGATTAACACTGTGTTTCGAGACCGCGTCACGCCGAGTGAGCCTTTCCGGCCCGACGTGCGGCACGGTCTCCGCGAAAGCGACTTTCGCGGGCGAACAGCGTCACGATCCGTGTCAAATTCGACTCACCTCGACAAGGATCGGCGGCGTTCTCCCAGGAAGCGCTTGCGCACGGGAATCACGGTTTGTTAACCATTTCCTCGTAGCGTGTCGCGTGGCGTTTCAACGGGCAAGTACGTCGTCGTCCTGAGCCGTGGGGGTTCGGACGAGAAGAGCGGTCAGCTTGCCTGCGGGCGAAATTGGGGACGTGGACATGCGGGTTCTGCTCATCGAGGACGATAGCGCGACCGCCCAGTCGATCGAGCTGATGCTCAAATCCGAGAGCTTCAACGTCTATACGACGGATCTCGGCGAAGAGGGCGTCGATCTCGGCAAGCTCTACGATTACGACATCATCCTCCTCGACCTGAACCTGCCCGACATGTCCGGCTACGAGGTTCTCCGCAGCCTGCGCGTCGCGAAGGTCAAGACACCGATCCTGATCCTCTCCGGCCTCGCCGGCATCGAGGACAAGGTGAAGGGCCTCGGCTTCGGCGCCGACGACTACCTGACCAAGCCGTTCCACAAGGACGAGCTGGTCGCTCGCATCCACGCCATCGTCCGCCGTTCGAAGGGCCACGCCCAGTCGGTGATCACGACGGGCGATCTCGTCGTCAACCTCGACACCAAGACCGTCGAGGTGGATTCCGCCCGCGTCCACCTGACCGGCAAGGAATACCAGATGCTGGAGCTGCTCTCGCTCCGCAAGGGCACGACGCTGACCAAGGAAATGTTCCTGAACCACCTTTATGGCGGCATGGACGAGCCCGAGCTGAAGATCATCGACGTCTTCATCTGCAAGCTCCGCAAGAAGCTCGCCAACGCTTCGGACGGCAAGAACTACATCGAGACGGTCTGGGGCCGCGGCTATGTGCTGCGCGAGCCCTCCGAGAACGAGGAACGCATTCCGGCCTGACCGCCGTCACAAGGCGGTCACGAAACGCCTCCATGTTAGACCCAGCCTGGTCGTCGGATGTACACGACAGGCTGACGGGGACCCCGCCGGAAGGCGGGGTTTTTGTTTGTCGGTGTCAAGAAAGGGCGGCTATCGCGGGGCCCGCGACGCCCTCAGTGGCGCAGGCCGACTGCGGCGCGGATGGGTTCCAGCGGGAGGCCGAGACCTGCCGGCTGGGCATGGACCGAATGCTGGCCGCGATAGACGCCACGGTGCTGGCGGTCCGGCACGATCGATGTCGAGATCCCGATCACTGTTTCGGCCGCGCCGAGCAGCAGTGCGCCCTGCGGCAGCAAGCGAGGCGCCAGGCCGTCCAGGACTCTGGCCTTGGTCGGGACGTCGAAATAGATCAGCACGTTGCGACAGAAAATGACATCGAACTGGCCGAGATGGCCGCTCGGCTCGAGCAGATTATGCTGGCGGAGCTCGACCATGCCGCGCAGCTTCTCCGAAATCCGCCATTTGTCGCCTTCCTGGTAGAAGTGCTTCAGCAGCATTTGGATCGGCAGGCCGCGCTGGATCTCGAACTGGCTGTAGAGCCCCTTGCGGGCCCGGTCCAGCACCTCGCCGGAGATGTCGGTGCCCACGATCTGGATTTTCCAGCCCGCGAGGCGCGGCGCCATCTCGTCCAGGATCATGGCGATCGAATAGGCCTCCTGGCCGGTGGAGACGGCAGCGCACCAGATGCGCAGGGAGCGGTGGCCCGCATTCGCCTCGAGCCGCTCGGGCAGGATCACGTCGCGGAACAGCTCGAAGGGCGTGTGATCGCGGAAGAACAGGGTCTCGTTGGTCGTCATCGCCTCGACGACGGCATGCTCGAGCGTGGGGTCCGCCCCGAAGCGCAGGGCCTGGATGAGCTGCGCGAGACCCTCGATGCCGCGTCGGCGGCAGAGGATGCCGAGACGGCTTTCGGCCAGATAGCGCTTGTCCGGGCTCAGTGCGAGGCCGGAGCGGAGAAGCAAGAGCTGCCGCAGGAAGGCGAAATCGGCTTCCGTCATAAGGGCTGCCCCGTCTTCACGAGGCTACGGATGGCGGGGCCGATATCGTCGAGCGGGATCACGGCGGAGGCCTGCTGGGCTCGAACGACGGAGCCGGGCATGCCCCAGATCGTGCTGCTCTGCTCGTCCTGTGCGATGACGGCGGCGCCCGCACGGCGCAGCGCCCCGGCGCCCTCCGTGCCGTCCGAGCCCATGCCTGTCAGCACGAGCCCCAGAGCGGCCGAGCCGAGATGGCGTGCGGCATCGTTGAAGAGCACATCCACCGCCGGCCGGCAGAAGCGGACCGGTGGGCCGTCGCCGATCGCGGCGGTGATGTGGCCGAGGCGCCGGTCGATGCCGAGATGGCGGCCGCCCGGCGCGATATAGATCGTGCCGCGGACAAGGCGTTCGCCGTCGAAGGGCTCGCGCGCCGGGATGCCGATATAGCTCGCGATCTGCTCGGCGAAGGAGGCCGTGAAGACGGGCGGCATGTGCTGAACCACGACCGTCGTCAGGTCATGCAGGGCGTCGCCGATGTCGAAGAGTACCCGCGCCACGGCGCGCGGGCCGCCGGTGGAGGCGCCGATGACGAGGTAGCGCGGGACGGTGGAGACGAATTGGCGCAGGCTCGTCGGCGCGGCCGGCGCGAAGTCGACCTCGTGCTCGAAGGGCAGGGCTCCGGGGCGCAACCTCGCCTGCGCGACATTGCCGAGTTTCAGCAGGAACTCGCTGCGGAAGTCGAGGGAGAGAGTCAGGCCGCTGCGACTGTCAGGCTTCGAGACGACGTCCATCGCGCCCTTGGTCATGCATTCCAGCGCGATGCGCGTGTTGCGCTCATTCAGTGTCGTGGCGAGCAGCACACCGGTATGCGGGCTTTCCTTGAGAATCTGCGGCAGGGCGGTCGCGCCGTCGACGCCCGGCATATCGAGATCGAGCACCATGACGTCGGGCTTGAAGCGCCCGGCATGTGCCACCGCCGTCTCGCCGTCGCCCGCCACGGCGACGAGGTGAAACTGGCCGCTTTCCCCGAGCCAGCGTGCGAACAGCCCGCGCACGACGACCGAGTCGTCGGCGATTACCACCGTCTTGTGGCGGCCGGGCGGCTGCAGGCCCATGGGGGACAGCTTGTTCATCCGACAGCCTCCGGATGCGTCGCGTCACCCCGGCGCGGGGCGGCGGCCATCATCTTCTCAGGCTGTCGCGAATGGCTCAAAGCAGTCCGACCTGGTGGAATTTGGAGGCGACGATCTCCTTGTCGAACGGCTTCATGATGTATTCGTCGGCCCCGGCATGCATCGCCCGCGCGATATGGGCGATGTCGTTC
Organism: Methylobacterium sp. CCH7-A2; assembly: GCF_001557075.1. NCBI lineage: Bacteria > Pseudomonadati > Pseudomonadota > Alphaproteobacteria > Hyphomicrobiales > Methylobacteriaceae > Methylobacterium > Methylobacterium sp. CCH7-A2. Next base: position 27,474 of record NZ_LSKN01000030.1, on the reverse strand, counting down.
TCGGTCGTGCAGAAGACGACCTTCGGGCGGCGCCCGCCCGGCATCTGGCGCAGTGTGCGCAGGAAGTCGTAGCCGTCCATGATCGGCATGTTCCAGTCGAGCAGCACGGCATCGGGCATCTCGCCCTTGCAGGCGTCGATGGCACGGGCGCCGTCCTCGGCTTCCGCGATGCGGAACTGCAGGCCTTCGAGGATGCGCCGCGCGACCTTGCGGATCACCGCGGAGTCGTCAACGACGAGACAGTATTTCATGGCGGGTCTCCAAATCGGTGCGGTGGCGCTTCAGGCCGCCGCGTCCAGCTCGATTGCGAGGATGGCATCGACGTCGAGAACGACGAGAAGCCGGTCTTCGAGGCGGTGAACGCCGGTGGCCAGCGCGGCCCAGCCCCGGTCGAGATGCACGGGAACGGGCTCGAAGGTCGACTGGTCCAAGCGCATCACCTCTCCCACGGCATCGACGATGAGGGCGTAGGCCTCGCCCTCGTGGTCGATTCCGACCGCGACGAGTTCCTGTTTGCCCTCGCGATCTTGCCTGAAGGTGACCGGGCGCCCCAGCCGCCGCCGGAGGCAGACGGCGGTGACGATGCGCCCGCGCAGATTGAGGAGACCGATGATTTCCTTGGGTGCGCGCGGCACCACCGTGATGCGGTTGGTGATGAAGACGTCATGGACGCGCCCGATCGGCAGCCCGAGGAGCTGGTCGCCGATGCGCACCGTCACATAGTCGAGCGAGTCAAAGGCCGTCACCGACGGCTCCGCCGGGTTGCGCGCGTCCTCGCGTTCCGGGGTTTCGTTCCGGCCGGGGATCATGCCGCCTCCCTCAGACCGGGCCGCCGGTCCGCCAGCTCGCCGAGCAGGGCCCGGCGGTCGAATTTGGCGATGACCTCGTCGAGGCGGGCCTGACCCGCCCGCATGTGAAGATCGGGAGTCACCAGAGTGGTCATGCCGATCAGGCGCAGTCGATTGCCAGCGGCGGTGTCGCGCAGCGAGGCAGCGAAGGCGAAGGCACCGTCGATGTTACCGTCGAGATCGATCAGCACCATGGCGATCGCCTCACTCGCCAGCTCCTGACGGGCGGCCGTAAAGTCGGAGGCGAAGACGACATGATGGCCGGACGCCTTGAGAACCGGCGTCAGCATGTCGCGCAGGAAGCGCGAGGGCTCGACGAGCAGAATGTCGGCCCCGGCCGCGCGCTCCGCGGAGCCCACGCCCGATGGCCGCCAGCCGCGCTCGTTCATCGGCAGATAATGGGCGAGATCGATGATGTCGGTCGCGCGGCCGCGGATCATGGCCGAGCCGACGATACCGCGATCCTGGATGGCGGCCATCTCGATGTCTAGCACCTCGTCGACGATGTCGACGATGGCATCGACGGCGAGCGCGACGGTCATGTCGGCATCGGAAATGATCACCAGGGGCTGAAGACCCTCCTGCCGCAGTCGGGTCTCCGCCACCGGGACGACTGGAATCAGGCGGTTGCGGTAGTGCAGCAGGGTTCGGCCGCTGCCATGCTCGAACAGCGCGGCATCGACCTCCTCAAGCCGGGTGACCAGCGAGAGCGGGACGGCACGCAGGCCTTCGGCCCCGGTGCGGAAGACGAGCATCGTGGTCTTGTCGACGACGGGAGCGGCGGTGGATGGCGCGTCCACATGGAAGGCCTCCCCGGCAGCAGTGCCGCCGACCAGGCCGGCGACGCCATTGGGGTCGACGATGAGCACAACCGCGCCGTCGCCGAGAATGGTGTTGCCCGAGAAGAGCGGGATATGCCGCAGCTTGCTCGACATTGGCTTGACGACGATTTCCTCGGTATGGAAGACGCCGTCGACGAGGATGCCGAACTGGCGCTCGCCAATCTGGGTGACGACGATGAAGCCGTCGTCGAAGCTCGGCTCTGCGGTTCCCATCAGCGCCGAGAGCGCGATGACTGGTAGCAGCCGGCCGCGCAGCCGCAGGATCGGGGCGCCGTTGATGTCCTCGATGCGGTGATCCGCGCCGGATTTCACCCGCACCAGCTCGCGCACGACGATCTGCGGGATGGCGAAGCGCTGTTCACCCGCCACGACGATCAGGGCGGCGACGATCGCCAGCGTGAGCGGAATCTTGATCGTGATCGTGGTGCCTTGGCCGGGCTTGCTGACGATGTCGATCAGGCCGCCGATCGCGTCCACATTGACCTTGACCACATCCATGCCGACGCCGCGGCCCGAGATCGCCGTGATGCTGTCGGCGGTCGAAAAACCCGGATGGAAAATGAAGCGGCTGACCTGGGCGTCGCTCATCCGCTCGATCTCGGCCTCGCTCGCAAGCCCTTGCCGGATCGCCTTGCGGCGGATGCGCTCGATGTCGAGACCGCGCCCGTCATCCGCGACGGCGATGGTGACCGAGCCACCCTCGTGATAGGCGGCGAGGCGGATGGTGCCATGGTCGGGCTTGCCGAGGGCGCGCCGCTCGGCCGGCTGCTCGATCGCGTGATCGGCGCAGTTTCGGACCATGTGGATCAGCGGGTCCTTGATCAGATCGAGGATCTGCCGGTCGAGTTCGGTGTCGGCGCCTTCGGTGATGAGTTCGATCCGCTTGCCCAGTTCGGCGCCGAGGTCGCGCACGATCCGCGGCAGCTTCGACCACGCGTTGCCGATCGGCTGCATTCGCGTCTTCATGACGCCGTCCTGCAACTCGGCAGTGATCAGCGAGAGGCGCTGGAGCGGGCCTTTCAGCCCGTTGTCGTCCTGCTTGCGGGCGATCTCGAGCAACTGATTGCGCGTCAGCACCAGCTCGGACACCATCGTCATCAGGTGTTCGATGGTGTCGACATTCACGCGCAGCGTGGCCGGGCCCGGTGAACGGCTCTCGCGGGCGCCGGTTTCCTCGTTCGCGGAGGTGGCCAGCGTCTCGATGCGCCCGTCGGGCCCGCGCTGCGGCTCGGGCGCGGCGCGAAAGACGAGGTCGAGCCCATCCTCAGTCGGAGGGACGTTTTCCGGCTGCGCATGGCGTGCCAGATAGGCGGCAACCGGGTCGGTGCCGGAGGGAACGGCCGCTTCGGCCTGCCGCAACTGGCCGCGGGCATGGTCTGCGAGAATGCCGAGTTCCCTGATGAGGTTCTCGTCGGAGCCCGCCGGCTCCTCGCCCTTCTCGGCCAGTTCGGAGAGGATGTCCTTGACGCGGTCGATCGTCTCGAGCACCGCCGTGACCGCGATCGCGCTGACATTGGCACCGTCGCGGAACTGCCCGATCAGCGTTTCCGCGGCATGGGTCAGCGCCTCCAGGCGCGGCAGCCCGATGAAACCGCAGGTGCCCTTGACCGTGTGCACGAGGCGGAAAATGTTCGCGAGAATCTCGCGATTATTCGGCTCCTGCTCGAAACGCACGAGTTCCCGATCGACGGTGTCGAGATTCTCGCCCGTCTCGGTCAGGAACTCTTGCAGCAAGTCGTCCATGCAGGGGACCACCACTCAACGCGACAACACACGACAACAGCTAAGCATCAGAAGGGTTGATGATCGGTTGAGATCGAGCCGAAAGCGCGCCCGATCGCGCTTTATTCCGCCTTGGTCGCGGTAATGGTCACGGTGTCGCCCTCGATGCCGAAGGCGATCGACATGCCGGCGGCCTTGGCGACCATGCCGGTGTAGAGCGGCTGAACGGCATGCGCATCGATCGTGCCCGTCTCGGAACGGCCGGCGATCAGCTCCTCGACATGGGCCGGAATGCGGGCATGCGAGCCGCTGGCGGTGATCGTGAAGCTGCCCTGCTCGCCCTCGACCGTCGCACGCGACACCAGCTTGCCGCCGCGCGGGACCGCCTGAGTCGCGATGATCAGCAGGTTGAGCAGGAGCTTGACCTGGTTCTTCGGCAGCAGGGCGCGGGGAGCCTCCCAGTCGAGCGAGAGCTTCTCGTCGTTGAGGAATCCGTTGGCGACATTGCCCGCATCGCCGAGATCGATCATGGCGCCGGCCGAGCCGGCGGCTCCGAAGGCGAGGCGCGCGAACTGCAGGCGCGAGGAAGCGTTGCGAGCACTCTTCTTTATCAGCTCGAGCGCGAAGTCGCGCATCGAGGGGTCGTCTTCCTCCAGAACCTCCAGCGCGTTGACAATGGCACCCACCGGGCTGATCACGTCATGGCAGACACGGCTGCAGAGAAGCGCGGCCAGATCGAGCGGCTCGAGCGAGATGGCGGTCATGGGGTGTGTCCTGGGGTCAATGCTGCCGGTCGCAGCGGGCAAACGGCTCGCCGTTCGATGAGATATGGTGGTATCTTGGTTTTCATGTGGTTAAGTCCCGGTATCCAGATCCGTCGGCCAGAACGGCGGCGCGCGTGACGGCGCCCGCGTCTTCCGATCGAATGGAGCCCAATCGCGACGATCCGCGCCTGACGGATCTCGACGAGGTGGCCCGCCGGCTCGCCGAGGCGGCACGGCTGAGCGGAGCTGTGCTTCTGGCGATGCGGGCGGCCCGCGACGTGAAGATCAAGCCCGACGGCTCGCCCGTCTGCTCGGCCGATCTGGCCGCCGACCACACAGCCAAGGCAGCGCTGGCACGGCTGCTGCCAGACATTCCGGTCATCAGCGAGGAGAGCGTGGGTGAGGTCGCGCCGGCGCCCCTGTTCATCCTGCTCGATCCGCTGGACGGCACGCGCGAGTTCCTTGCCGGCGGAGACAGCTACTGCGTCGCGATCGCTCTGGTGCGTGGCGACCGACCGGTGGCCGGTGCGATCGCCGCGCCTGCCGGCGGCCGGGTCTGGTTCGCGGGGGAGAGCGCCTTCGTGCAGGCCATGTCAGCCGATGGGACGCCGCAGGATGGTGCGCAAGCCATCGCGGTGCGGCCGCTGCCGCCGTCGGGCCCGACGACGCTGGTGAGCCGTTTCCATGGCGACGCGATGAGCGACGGCGTCGCCCGTGCGCTCGGCTCCGCCGCGACATTGCCGATGTCCTCGGCCGTGAAGTTCGGGATGATCGCTTCGGGCGAGGCCGATCTGCATGTGCGCGGCGGCCAGACCATGGAGTGGGATATCGCTGCCGGCGACGCGATCCTGACAGCGGCGGGCGGTGTGGTGCTGGGGCTCGACGGCAATCTGCCGCGCTATGGCCTGGTCGCGCGCGGGTTCCGCAATCCGCCCTTCGTCGCGGCCTCCAGCGAGGCTCTGGCGCGTCGCGCGCTGGCGGCCGTCTGACGGCAGACGCGGTGTCTCAGCGGACGAGGCTTTGCGCCACGCTGCTCCAGCGGCCGTCCGCCCGGTTTCTCAGCTGCGCATCGGCGAGGAAGCGCTGGCGGTTCTCCGCCGTCCGGAAGAGAAACAGACGCGAGCCGACAATGGCGAATTCGCGCGGGTCAATCTCGACGGCGCGGCCGTCCGCCACCGCTGCCGCATCATAGCCGGAGAAGGCGGGCGCATAGATTTCGGGGGCGTCGCGGAAGGCATCGCGGTTGGCCGCCGAGACGAAGCGCCAGACCGCCCCGTCATGGACGATCTCGTAGGCGCGGTCGCCGGCGACCGCATGTCCCTCCAGGCGGTAGGCGATCGGATCGTAGCCGCGTAGGGCGAGGCCGGAGCGAACATCGTGCAGCACGCCGTCATTCAGGACGGGCAGGTCCGGCAGACCCGCAGGAAGCCGGCCCGAAGCCGCGCTCGCTTCAGCCGGCAGAGCCGTCAGCGCCACCAGCGCAAACGCCGCCATGGCACGCGCCAACGCCGTTCGCGGCGCGAGGATCGTCGACGGGGCGCCGCGGCCCCGCCTTGTTCCAGCCTTCATCACCGGCAAATCCTGATCTCCATCGCTGCCGGTGGACGTGCCCCCTGGCTGGCGTCTTCATGGGTTGGATACGCTTTGGGGGGTATCAGAGTGGTTACCGAACTGGTTCGGATTGCGCCGGATCGTGCGAGACGGTTTCTTTTCCGTTGAAGACGCAAGGTCCGCAGAGGTCTGATCCGCACGGCCGTTCAGGCGGTCGGAGACCCGTGACCAAGGCCGTCCCCGCCGACCGGGCGGGGAAGCCGACACCCGGAGATCGCACCCCATGACCACGACACGTCGCAGCCTGATCAAGGGTGGGCTCGTGCTCGCCGGCGCCGGGCTCGTGCCGGCCGGCCCGCTGGCGCCGCTCGCCGGCCCGGCGCTGGCCCAGCAATCCTATGGCCAGAGCCGCTCCTTTTCCCAGAACGAACTCGTCACCTCGGGGCACCAGTTCTTCGGCAACGTCTCCCGCGGGCTCGCCCTGACGGTCGAGGAGGCGGTCCGGCGATGGGGCGAGCCCAACGGCTATGTGCTCGGCCAGGAGGCGTCCGGCGCCTTTGTCGGCGGTCTGCGCTATGGTGAAGGCACGCTGTTCACGCGCAATGCCGGAGACCGCAAGGTGTTCTGGCAGGGGCCCTCGGTCGGCTTCGACTTCGGTGGCGAGGGTGCCCGCACCATGATGCTGGTCTATGGGCTGCCCGCGGTCGAGGCGCTCTATCAGCGTTTCGTCGGCGTCGATGGCTCGGCCTATTTCATCGGCGGCTTCGGCTTCACGGCGCTGGCGGCGGAGGGCGTCACGGTGGTGCCCATCCGCACCGGCGTCGGCTGGCGTCTGGGCGTCAATCTCGGCTATCTGAAGTTCACGCCGCAGGCGACCTGGAACCCGTTCTGAGCGACCGGCGCGGGCGCGCGACGGATGGGAGACAACCGATTTCCGGTTTGCGACGCCTTGCCTTAGTCTGACGATCCCCCGGATGTGGAGCCGCTCGCCTTGATCGAAGCTGCCATGCTCGTCGCGCTCGGCTTTCTCTGCGCCAGCCTGATCGCCCTGTCGATCGTGCCGGCGCTGAACCGCCGGGCCGATCGCCTGGCCCGCAAGCGGGCGGAGGCAGCCTTCCCGCTGTCGCTCGGCGAGATCGCGGCCGACCGCGATCATCTGCGCGCGGAGCTCGCGCTAAAGGCCCGGAGCGCCGAGCAGGAGACCGAGCGTGCCTTCGCGGCGAAGGCCGCAGCGATGCAGGAGCTTGGCCGACGCGATATGCGGATCGGCGAGCTCGAAGGGGTGGTTCGCGAGCGCGACGGGCGGATCGCCGCGCTCGAGACGGATCTCGAGGCCACGCGCGCGGATCTGGCGCAGACCCGGGCGGCCCTCGCGGCCGAAACTGTCGCGCTCGGCGAAACCCGCGCGACGCTCGACCAGCGCCTGGCCGATCTCGCCAGCCTCGAACGTGATCTGGCCGAGACGCGAAGCTCCTTGACCGGCACGGGCGCCGACCTCGCGGCAAGGGTCGCCGAACTCGCCGGAGAACGCGAGACGCTGGGCCGGACCCAGGCGCTGCTCGCCGAGCGCGAGGGTGAGCTGGCGCAGCTGCGGCAGGATTACGATCAGATTCGGGTGGCTCAGGTCGAGGACAGGACGAAGATTCTTGTCCTCGAAGGCAAGTCATCTGACCTCGCCGACCGTCTGGCGGCGAAGGAGCGCGATCACGCCGCGAGCCAGGCGGCGCTGGCGGCGATGACCGAGGATCGTGACGGCGAGCGGCTGCGGGCCGATGCGTTGGCCGCGCGTGTCGAGCAGGCGGAGGCGGGTCTCGCGGCGGCGGATGCGCGCGCGGTGGCCGCCGGCGTCGAGGCGGCACGCCTCGAGAGCCAGCTGGCCGCGGAGATCGCCGCCCATGCGATGGAGCACGAGGCTAGGCAGGGGATCGAGCGGGAGATGGCGCAGACGAAGGCCGAGCAGGAGGCGAAGGCTTCACGCGACGCCGAGGACATCGCTGCCCTGCGGCGCGACCTCGGAGAGCGCGACGGGCGGCTCGAAACGCTCCATGCCGAGCTGCAGACGCTGCAGGGAATGCTGGAGCAGTCGCGGGAGGAACGCGCCAGGCTGCAGCGCGAGGCGGCCGATGCGCGCAAGGCTGGTCGGACAGCAGCAGCCCCCGATCCGGAAGCCAATGCGGCGCTGCGGCGCGAGATCATGGCCGTCGCCGAGCGCCTGATGAACCTGCCGCCGCAGCGCGAGGCGGCGGAGTAACGCGCTTTCCCACGCAATCGCCGTTCCCCCGGCCGCGATCATGCTCTAGGAAGGCGCGCCCGCGCTCCAGCGTCCAGAGCCCCGCCGACATGGTCCTCGCCCGTGACTGACATCCGCTACGATCTCCTCTGCATCGGCGAGCCGCTGGGCGAGTTCAACGCCACCCGTGCCGAGAGCGGCGCCTTCCAGTTCGGCCATGGCGGCGACACCTCGAACTGCGCCATCGCCGCGGCGCGGCAGGGTGCGAAGACGGCCTATCTCGGCGCGCTCGGCGACGACATGGCGGGCCGCTCGATCCGCGATCTCTGGCGCCGCGAGGGCGTCGACGATACCCATGTCACGACGCATCAAAGCGCGCCGACCGGGCTCTATTTCGTCGATCACGGCCCGTCCGGCCATGTCTTCTCCTATCTGCGCGCCGGCTCGGCCGCGAGCCTGATGGGGCCGCGCGACGTGCCGCGGGACCTGATCGCCTCGGCCCGTATCGTGCAGGCGTCCGGCATCAGCCAGGCGATCTCGGCCTCCGCCTGCGACGCGGTGTTCGAGGCCTTTGCGATCGCGCGCGAGGCCGGCGTGACCACCGCCTATGACACCAATCTGCGCCTCAAGCTCTGGCCGCTGACCCGCGCCAAGGCGATCATCAACGCCGCCTGCGGCATGGCCGACATCGTGCTGCCGGGCTATGACGACGCCACCCAGCTCACCGGTCTGAGCGATGCCGACGCCATTGCCGATTTCTATCTGCGGCTCGGCGCGAAGATCGTCGCTTTGACGCTCGGCCATGAGGGCTCGCTGGTCGCGACGCCGGAGCGCCGCGAGCGGCTGGTGCCGATCAAGGTGGACGCCATCGACGCCACCGGCGCCGGCGACTGCTATGACGGGGCCTTCCTCGCCGAATACATCCGCACCGGCGACGCCTTTGCCGCCGGAGCCTACGCCAATGTCGCCGCGGCCCTGTCGACGCAGGGCTTCAGCGCGGTGGCGCCCCTGCCGCGCCGTGACGATGTCGAGGCACGGATGGCTCTCGAGGCGAAGAAAGCAAACTGATGGCCGTTCCGGTTCTGAACGAGGCGGGCGCGCTGCTCGCCCGCTACGACGTGCTGATTAGCGATGTCTGGGGCGTGGTGCATGACGGGCTCTGGGCGCTGCCGCCGGCCTGCGCGGCGCTGACGCGCTATCGCGAGCAGGGCGGGGCCGTGGTGCTGCTCTCCAACGCGCCGAGCCCCTCCGAGCAGGTGGCCGAGCTGCTGGACAAGAAGCGCGTGCCGCGCAGCGCCTGGGACCGGCTGATTACCTCCGGCGACGTGACGCGCTCGCTCGTCGCCGAGAGCCACCACCGCAAGATCTTCCATATCGGCTGGCAGAGCGACCGCACCGTCTTCGACCGCGCCGATGTCGAACTGGTCTCCGAGGACGAGGCCGATCTCGTCGTCGCCACCGAGCTCAACGACTATCGCACCGAGCAGCCGGAGCAGTACCGCCCCCTGCTGGAGCGCTTCGCGGCGCGGGGGGTGCCCTTCATCTGCGGCAATCCCGATCTCGTCGTCCATGTCGGGCACGACCTTTTGCCCTGCGCCGGCTCGCTCGCGCTGATCTACGAGGAACTCGGCGGCAACGTCGCCTATGCCGGCAAGCCTTATCGCCCGGCTTATGACCTCGCCCTGGAAGCGGCCCGCTCGGCCCGCGGCGGCCATCCGGTCGATCCCGCGAAGGTGCTGGTGATCGGCGATGCGGTGCGCACCGATCTCGCCGGCGCGCGGCTGATGGGCTTCGACAGCCTCTTCATCGCCGGCGGCATCCACCGCGACGAGACCATGCGCGACGGGGCGCTCGATCCGGCGGGGCTCGCGGCCGTGCTGGCGGGGAGCCCGGTCAAGCCGATCGCGGCGATGGCGGCGCTGGGGTAGGTTTCTGCTCTTCGAGGAGCAGCGCTCTAGCCGTGAGCCCTCGCCGCCCGGAGCCGCTTCCCGAGATCCTGGAAAAGCCCCCGGAAAGGCTTGAACACGAAGCGCACCGTCGACCGGCCCGGCGGGACGGCGACCGCTCGAAACAGGACGTTGGCGCGCAGGATTTCGGCCGGGGCACCGTCGATCTCGACCTGCCACCAGGGGTGCCAGACGTCGTTCAGGACGACATAGCCGCCCTGGGGCGCCTCGACCCGAAGCGTCACTTCGGTGGTGCCGTAATCGGCGATGCGGACGCTGCCGGCAGGGCTCTGGCCGGGTGGGTTCGCCCCTGCGGGTGCCGCTGTGCCTGCGGGCCGGCCGGTCGCCAGTGGGTCCCGCGGCAGGGGCGGCAGGGCGCGGTCTAGCAGCACGGTCCGGCGCGGGTCGAAGCCTGAGGGCCACTGGCCGGTGGCGAGGATCGCGTCGAAATCGGCGGTCTCGGCTTTCGTTACCAAGAGCACGCGGGGCAGCGCGCGCGGGTTCTCGTAGACATAGGCGTCGGGCGTGCGGGCGATCAGGGTGAGGTCGCCGGGCTTCAGCGCCTTGTCGATCTGCTCGACGGGGACGCCGGTTGCGATGAAGCGCAGGCCGAGCATGTCGGCCAGCAACGAGCGATAGCCCGGCATCAGCGGCGAAAAGGTGCGCTGGTCGGGCAAGGCGACATGATCGCCGGCGCCGGTCGCCTTGCTGTAGATCCCGAGCCGCAGCGGGTTGTAGCCGAGCGTGTTGTCCAGGCGATGGACGAGGCTGGCATTGGGCCAGTGGAAGCCGATGCCGGCGAGTTCGATGCGGTCGCGCCGGTCGGGGCCGGCGGTGGCGGCCGTCTCGCTCTTGAGCAGGGCAATGGTCTCGTTGGTGCTGTCGGCGCGCAGCACGTCGTAGTCCTGCGCGGGCAGGGCGGTGGATTCGCTCGGGCCGTTGTTGACCGAGAGATCGACCGTCAGCGTCGCGGCGAGCACGATGGCCGCGGCGAGGCCGGACCCTCGCAGAGCCAGGCCGCGGGCGGCAACGAGGCCGCCCATCGCCAGCACGCCGCAGAGCAGCGCGGTGACGAGCGGCACTGCGGCCACCGAGAGACGCCCTACCGTCCAGGCCAGCCAGAGCGCCAGCCCGAGCGCACCCGTGAAGATTGCGGCTTCGACGACGCGCTGCCACGGCTTTGCGCGCGGCGCGGCATCGGTCATGACGAGATGGGTGAGGTAGCCGCCGAGCAGGGCTAGCAGCGCGCCGAGGATGAAGAGCGCGTCGGCGGGGCGGCGGTAGAAGGAGATTCCGGGAAGTTCGAACAGCAGCCGGAAACCCGGCGTGAAGCGCCCGAGCGCGAAGATCAGCACGAGCAGGGCCGCGACGCTGAGCGCGACGATCTCGCGGCGCAGCAGCGCGCCGCGGACGACGCCGATGGTCAGGATGAGCCCCATCGGGATCAGCCCGAGATAGAGCTGGCTCATGTTGCGGGCGAGGTAGAGGTCCTGAGGGCCGAAGCGCGCCTCGAAGGCGGGGCTCGGCGCGCCCCAGAAATTCTCAAGCGGGCCGGCCGCGCCATAGAGATTGGCGAAGAGTCCCGTGAGCAGGGCAGCCGGATGCAGCGAGCCCTTGCCGGCGCCGATCAGGTCGATCGCCGGGCGATTGGAGCCCTCGGCGAGAACGGCCGTGAGCAGGATGGGTACGGTCGCGACGAGCAGGGCGCCGACCGCGCCCGCCAGCAGGGGCAGCAGGCTCGTCTTCAGCGCCTGCCAGGGCCGGGGCGCCATGGCGATGGCGGCGATGACCAGCCCGGCGAGGACGTAGACGCCGAGCAACGCGACCTGGTCGCGGCCGAGCACCATGAAGCCGGCGACGAGGCCGGCCGCGAAGCCATAGCCGATCGATCCGCGCTCGAGGGCGCGTGCGATCAGCGCGAGGGTGATCGCGAAATAGCCGAGGCTCAGCACCTGGCCGATATGCTGAATGCGCCACGCGGCCGCTGCACCGAAGGCGAAGGCCAGCGCCGCGACGACCGCGCCGGTCGGGTGCCAGCCGCGGTCGCGGAAGATGACGACGAAGGCGAGCGCGCCGGCCAGAAGGCTGCCGAGCACCGCCCCGTCACCGAGACGGAAGCCGGGAACGGGTTCGAGCGCGGCAATCAGCGCGAAGGGCGGCGAGAAGATCAGCGACTGCGGATCGGCGATCTGCGGCGAGCCGGCGAAGACGTACGGAGTCCAGAAGGGCGAGCGACCGCTGTGCCAGGCCTCGGCCAGGAACTGGAGCTGCGGCTGAAAATGCGCCTTGGCGTCCCAGGGGATGGTGACCATCCCCGACAGCCAGGGCCAGGACAGGGAGACCCAGGCCAAAATGACAATGGCCGCCACGGCGGCCAGCGGCCAGCGTGACGGCGTCGTCAGGGTGTCGGAAGCATCGTGCGGCGGCATCGCGTTGCGGTGCCCGAACTTGTCCGGACGTTCAAGCCCATGGGGCAAGGCGGCAGCCCCGCCTTCCGGCTCAATCCTTCGGCGCGGCCCGCGCCATCAGCGCGTCCATGTCGATGAAATGGCCGGCGCGGTCGCGCTTCGAGGCGAGATAGCGGACATTGTGGACGTTGGGCCGCCCGAGAACACGCTGCGTCGCATCGACCTCGAGGCCGGCGGCCTTAATCGCGCCGACCTTGAGCGGGTTGTTGGTGAGCGCCGTGACACGGGTCACGCCGAGCTGCTTCAGCATGGTCGCCGCAAAGTCGAAATGGCGCTGGTCGAGATCGAAGCCGAGCACCTCGTCGGCGTCATAGGTGTCCCAGCCCTGGCTCTGCAGCTTGTAGGCACGCATCTTGTTGGAGATGCCGTTTCCGCGGCCCTCCTGATCGAGATAGAGCAGAATGCCGCCCTCATTCTCGGCCATCCACTGCACGGTCTCGCGCAGCTGGTCGCCGCAATCGCATTTCAGCGAACCAAAGAGATCTCCCGTCAGGCAGGCCGAGTGCAGGCGGACGGGGACGGGCCCCGAGAGATCGGGATTGCCGACGATGATGGCGACCTGATCGCGCAGGCCTTCGCCACCGCGGAAGACGACGAATTCGGTGTCGGGCGCTCCCTCCAGCGGGACCGGCGCACGGCCGACGATGGTCAGCGTCGCCGCCTGGGCGGCGCGGTAGCCGTTGACGGCCTCGATGTCGACCTCGACCAGCGGCTCGCCCGCGGTCTGCTCGGCCGTGACCGGCACGATGATCGTCGCGGGCAGCACGAGCGAGAGACGGGACAGTTCGAGCGCAGCGTCGTCCAGCGCCGAAGCGGGGGCGACGGGAGCATCCACCTTGCCGTCGATCTTCAGTGCCAGCATTTCGATGCGGGCGAGGTCGAGCGTCGGCATGGCGAGGATGCCGGTCTCGGTGCGGTTCTTCGCGCCGAGGCGACGCAGTCGCGCGGGCGTCAGCGCGAGATAGGCCTTGCCGCTCGCAAGGGCGTCAAGCCGGCCGACGAGTTCCGCATCCGCGAGCTCGGCCGAGAGAGCCAGCAGACGCGTCTCAGCGGAGCGTAGCAGGACCGGACGCCCGGCCCGGAATTCGGAAATGGCCCGGTCCACCGCCACGAGGCTCGTCTCGAGCGGGCGTCCGAACAGCGTACGCGACTGAAGCATCGGATTGTCCGTCAGATGGGGCTGGCTCAGGAATCCGGGCTCAGTCGAGGCTGGGTCCGGGAGGAGTTAAGGCTTCTACGGCCGCACAGGCGATATAGATCATCGCTGCACAGTTTTCCATCAAACGCGCCTGGCGCGAAGGCAGTTCCATCGCAACCCCGCCTCCCTTGGAACGCAGGATCACGAGCGACTGGCGCTGTCGACGCTGCGGTATAGGATGCCGAGCTTGAACACCTGATGAATGTGCGACCGGCGCTTCCCGCCGGACGAACCAGGCGGAGATGAGGATGGCGCAGGCGGATCAAGGACAGCCGGCTCGCATCTATGGAGCAGCGGCGCGTCACATGCACTGGATCACGGCTGCGGCCGTCATCGTGATGGTCCCCGCGGGGCTGGCGATGACGTATCGCGGCGACACGCTGAACATCTGGGATGCCACGACCAATGCGATGTACAGCGCGCACAAGCTGTTCGGTTTCCTCGTGCTCTGGCTCGTCGCCGGGCGGCTGGCCTATCGCCTGCTCAAGGGCGCGCCGCCCGACGAGCCGACGCTGACCCCGCTGCAGAAGGCGGGCTCGCATCTCGTCCACTGGCTGCTCTACGGGCTGCTTCTCGTGGTGCCGCTGCTGGGCTGGATCGGCGTGTCGCTCTACCCGTCGCTGACCGTCTTCGGCCTGTTCGATCTGCCGGCCTTGACGGCGCCCAACCAGCAGCGCGCGGAGGCCGTACTGGAGATCCATGGCAAGCTCGCCATTGCGATGGCCCTGCTCGCCTGCGCCCATATCGGGGCGGCGCTCTATCATCATTTCATCCGCCGCGACGGCGTGCTGCGGCGGATGCTGCCCGGGCTCAAGTAAACGGGACGGTCAGACCGGCCGCGCCCAGAGATCGTGATGGCCGACCAGGGCGGAGGGTTTCTGCGCCTTGGAGGCCAGCCAGTCGGCGACCGTCGCGGGATCGACATGGCCGGTTTCGAGCACCGCGTCGGCGATGCCCTTGGCCAGCACCTGAGCGAGTTCGTGCCGCGTCTCGTCGATGCGCCAGGCACTGTCGCCGATCGAAACCGCGAAGCCCGATTTCCGGAACGCCTCGGCGAGGACATCGGTCGCCTCCGGGCCCGCGGCGGGACCGAAGCCCTTGTCGCCATGCTGGTGATGCTTGAAGGCCGCGAGCATGCGGGCATCGGCCGGATGGGGCGGCTGCCAGGTTTCGCGCCCGTCATAGGTCAGCACGGTGTAGAGCGGCAGGCGCAGGCTGGTTAGGCCGGCGACGAAGCGTTCCAGCCAGCGCCGCGAGGTCAGGTCGAAGAGCGCGGCCGCGGTGACGAGGTCGGGCTGCCAGCCCAGCACCCATTCGAGATCCTTGTTGAGGTCGGCCTGCCGCGTGTCGACCGTCATGAGATGGTCGCCCTTCCGCAGGACGAGTTCCTCGCCTTGCTCGCGCGCCTCGTCAGCCCAGCCGGCCAGGGTCTGCCGGGTCGCGGCGAGCAGCCGTTCGTCGAGATCGACAAGCGTCCAGTGCTGGCGTAGCGGCAGCGCCGCATAGGTGCCGCGCAGGTTCGAACCGGCACCGCAGCCGAGATCGACCACGGTGAGCGAGCCCTTGGCGGCGAAATGCGCGCCGACGGCGCCGAGCACCTGCGGGTTGCGGGCCGCGTGGTCGGCCGGCTCACGCAGCGCCAGCCATTCCGGAGAAAACCCCCCCATCAGCCCCCCTTTCGCCCGAAATCGGGCAGACAGATCCCGGCGACGATGGTCGCCGTTTCGCGCCAGCGCGGCAGGGCCGCGGCGGCGGCCCAGGCTGCATCGGCCATCGACCGGCGCAGAGCCGGCGCATCAATCAGGCTTGCCAGGGCCTTGGCAAGAGCGGCGGCGTCGCCGGGCGCGACTTTCAGGGCCGCAGCGTCCGGCGCGGTCTCCGCCGCCGCACCTCCGGTGGTGCAGACGATCGGCAGGCCACGGGCGAGCGCCTCCGTCAGCACCATGCCATAGCCTTCGAAGAGCGAGGGCATCACGAAGAGGTCGGTGCGGGCATAGGCTTCGGCGAGGGCAGCGTCCGGGATGGCGCCTGCAAGTTCGATCCGTCCGCCCAGATCCGCGGAGTCGATCGCGGCGACGAGGTCGCGCATCGTCTCGGGCGAGCGGTCGGTCGCACCGACGATCGTCAGCCGCCAGTCGCGGTCGCGCAGTCCGGCAAGGGCCTCAACGAGGACCCGGTAGCCCTTGCGCGGGACGACCGAGCCGACCGCCAGAAGGTGCAGCGGCCGCCCCTCCGCCGAGCCCGTGGCGCGTGGCGCCGGATCGACGCCGGGCAGGGCAACGGCGATGCGCGCCTCCGGGACCCCGAAATCGGAGATCAGCAGCCGCTTGGTAGCCGGGCTCGTCGTCACCACCGCGCGGACGTATCGCAGCGCGGCCGTCTCGCGCTCGTGCAGACGCTGCGCCATCTCCGGCGCCAGCCCGGTTTCCAGCGCGAGCGGATGATGGACCAGCGCCACGACGCGGCCTGCGAGCCCTGCCGCGATCCCCTCCGGAAAGGCGCCATAGGCAAGGCCGTCGATCAGCAGCGTGTCGTCATAGGGTCGCTGAAGGAGGGCCCGGCCGGTCTCGTGGAGATCGGCTTCGGTGGGGAAGGGAAAGGAGCCCGGCAGAGGGACATGCTCCGCCGGGACGTCCATCGCGCGCCATTCCGCCAGCAGCCGCCGGTCATAGGCGTAGCCGCCCGTCGGCAGGTCGATATCGCCTGGAATGGCGAAGGCGATCGTGCTCACGCGAGCGCGCCCTCATAGGTGGCGCGGGCGAGATCGGTCTCGTGCAGCGTGACGCGGATGCGGGCAAGCCCCGCGCCGTCCTGCCCGAGCGCGCCGGAGCGCGCTGCCGTCGCCATGGCGTCGAAGATGTATTTGCAGAGGAATTCGGTGGTCGTCAGCACGCCGGCGAATTGCGGCAGCGTGTCGAGGTTCTGATAGTTGAGCGGCTTCAGCGTCCTGTTCAGGACGTCGAGCGCGGCACCGATGTCGACCACGACATTCTGCTTGGTCAGCGTTTCCCGGAAGAAGGCGACGTCGACCACGAAGGTCGCACCGTGCATGTTCTGGGCGGGGCCGAAAAAGGGATCGGGCAGCGAATGGCCGATCATGATGCGGTCGCGGACTTCGACGGAAAACATGGATGGTCCTCGGTTGGAGTGGGGTCGCCTCAGGCCTGGAGCGGTCGCTGGCCGAGCGACTGGGACAAACGCAGCAGATAGCCATCGGGGTCCTGGACGAGAAACTGCCGCACGCCGGTCTCTTCCGCGGCACTGATCCTGTACCAGCGCTCCTCGGGCCCGAAGAAAATCGGCCAGGGCGCGTGCTTGAGGCGCTCGAGCAGAGGGGCGATGTCGCCGACCGTCATCTCGAAATTGATGCCGCGCCCATAGGGCTTTTCCCGCAGCCCCGTGTCCCAGCAGCGCTCTGAGGGACCGGTCTCGTATTCTTCCAGCATGAACTCGATGCCCCCGCGCTCGATCGCCGCGAAGCCCTGCTCGGGTCGGTCGTAGAGCACGCGGAAGCCCAGCAGGTCACACCAGAAGGCGAGGCTCGCGGGCAGTGCGGTCACGTAAAGCTCCGGCACCAGGGCAGGGCGCGGATATGTCCGAGGCGGTGTCATGGGCCCGCTTCATAACAGATGGCGGCCGTCAGACCATGCCAGGAGGGATCCAGCACCGCAGGCAGACGGGCCGGCGCCTCGGCGAAAGGAATGTCCTCGCTGATCAGCGCGTCGAGCCGGTCGTCGGCGAGGAGCGCCATGGCGGCGGCGGCGCGGCGGCCATAGTCCCAGCGCGGGCGCCGCGACGGCGCGATGCCGCCGACCTGCGTCGAGACGAGCTGCAGCCGGCCGGCGTGAAAGGCGCCTCCGAGCGGAGCCGGAACTGTGCCCTCGCCATACCAGCTCAGCTCGACAATGCGGGCCTCGTAGCCCGCCGACGCGACGGCGGTGGCGAGGCCGGCGGGCGAGGCGCTGGCATGGAAGACGAGATCGGCCCCCGTCGGCGCGTCCGCCGGCAGGGCGAAACCGAAGCCGAGTGCCTGCGCCAATTCGGCGCGTGACGGCGAGACATCGACCAGTGTCACCTCTGCACCGGGCAGGCGCGCCGCGAGCCAGGCCACGAGGAGACCGAGCACGCCACCGCCGACCACGACGATGCGGTCCGCCGGGCCGGAGCCGGCATCCCAATGGGCGTTGAGCGCGGTCTCCATATTGGCGGCGAGGACCGCGCGGCGGGCCGGCACCGCGTCGGGCACCGGGGTGAGCCGGTCGGCCGGCGCGACGAAGCGGTTCTGATGCGGATGCAGGCAGAAGACCGTCTCGCCCAGCCGCTCGGCGGGGCCCGCCTCCACCACGCCCACGGCGCAGTAACCGTATTTCACGGGGAAGGGGAAATCGCCGGTCTGGAAGGGGGCGCGCATGCGGCCATATTCGCCCTCGGGCACGCGGCCCTCGCAGACGAGTCGCTCGGTTCCGCGGCTGACGCCGCTCCAGAGCGTGCGGACGAGGCAGTTATCCGCGCCGAGCGGCGGCAGGGCCTCAGCGTTCAGGGCGCATTCACGCGGCGCAACATACCAAAGCGCCGTCGCCTGGATGCTTGCACTGGACGGAAATGCCGGCTTTAGCTCCCCGGCCTTGTCGTTCGGCGCCATGTCCTGCTTCCCGTCCCCTCTGCCCTCACCGCCTCGCCTCGATCGATCGCATGACAGAGACAGCCATGAACGAGCGCCCCGCTCCGACCACGTTCCAGCCGGCGGCGCAAGGCCTGACCCTCGACGCCTTGCCGCTCTCCGCGACGGGCATGACCCCCGCCGGGCTGCAGGAGAAGGCAGTGCTGTCGCGCCGCCGCTGGCTGGTGCTCGCGCTCAATCTGGCGACGCTGGCGGGACTGCTCTTTGGACTGGCGCAGGTGCTCGGGGCAGGCGGCTGGACTGCCGCGGATGGTGCGATCTTTGTCGCCTTCCTGTTCGGCGCGCCCTGGACCGTGCTGGGCTTCTGGAATGCCGTGCTCGGCTTCTGGCTGCTGCACGGTGTGAAGGACGGGCTCGAGCGAGTCGCGCCTTTCGCGGCCGCTGGCGATCTGCCAACGCCGATCCAGGTTCGGACGGCCGTTTTGATGACGCTGCGCAACGAGGACCCGGCCCGGGCGTTTGCGCGGCTCCATGTGGTCAAGAAGAGCCTCAATGCCACGGGCGAGGGCGGCTGGTACGACTATTTCGTCCTCTCCGACACCAATGATCCCGACGTCGCCGCGGCCGAGGAAAGGCTGGCTGCCGCCTGGCAGCAGGAGGCGGGCGAGGATTGCCGCATCGTCTATCGCCGCCGCAGCGACAATGCGGGATTCAAGGCCGGCAATGTCCGCGACTTCTGCGAGCGCTGGGGCGCCGATTACGAGCTCATGCTGCCGCTCGATGCCGACAGTGTGATGTCGGGCGAGGCGATCGTCAAGCTGACGCGGATGATGCAGGCCTATCCGAAGCTCGGCATCCTGCAGAGCCTGGTCGTCGGCATGCCGAGCCAGTCGGCGTTCGCGCGCATCTTCCAGTTCGGCATGCGCCAGGGCATGCGGCCCTACACCATGGGATCCGCCTGGTGGATCGGCGATTGCGGCCCGTTCTGGGGTCATAACGCGCTGGTGCGCATCGCGCCTTTCCGCGATGGCTGCCATCTGCCCGTGCTGCCGGGCCGCCCGCCGCTGGGCGGGGCCGTGATGAGCCACGATCAGGTCGAGGCGACGCTGATGCGCCGCGCCGGCTACGAGGTGCGCGTGCTGCCGGTCGAGGATGGCAGCTGGGAGGAAAACCCACCGACCATGCTCGACTTCGCCAAGCGCGACCTGCGCTGGTGCCTCGGCAATCTGCAGTATCTGAAGCTGATGGACATTCCCGGCCTGCTGCCGATGAGCCGCTTCCAGCTGTTCTGGGCGATCCTGATGTTCCTCGGCCTGCCGGCCTGGACGCTGATGATCGCGCTGCTGCCGCTGAAGGCCATCGAGGATCGCGGCATCGCCGACTATCCCACTGGGGTCGCAGCCGGGCTCTATTTGCTCTTTCTGGCGATGTATCTCTCGCCCAAGCTCGCGGGCCTCGCGGACATCCTGCTGAGGCGGGGCGGTGCCGCCGCCTATGGCGGGCGTCTGCGCTTCGTCGCCTCGGCGGCGATCGAACTGGTCTTCGCCTTCCTGCAGGGCGCGGTGTCGAGCTTCCGCACGACGCTCTTCATGATCGGGCTGCTGTTCGGCCGCTCGCGCATCGGCTGGGGCGGGCAGGCTCGTGACGCCCATGCGCTCTCGCTGGCAACGGCGTTTGCAGGGCTGTGGCCGCATCTGCTTTTCGCGCTCTATCTGTTCGGCACGTTGGCGGTGATATCTCCGGTGCTGCTGATCTGGTCGCTGCCGCTGACGGCTGGCTATCTGCTGGCGATCCCCTTTGCGATGGCGACGGCGCTGCCCTCGCTCGGCGCTTGGTTCGCGCGGCGGGGCCTCTGCGGCATCCCCGAGGATTTCGACCCGCCGCCAGTGCTGCAGGCGATCCGCGCCGAGGCTCGTCCATGAATCCCATGCTCCACGCACCCGGCACGGCGAAGGCCATCGGCCGGTCGCTTCGGGTCTATCACGGCGACAAGTCCCGCCATCCGGCGATGGACGCGCTCTACGGCCGGTTTCTGAAGCCGGGCGACCTCGCCTTCGACATCGGCGCGCATGTCGGCGACCGCATCTCCTGCTTCCGTCGGCTTGGTGCGCATGTGGTCGCGCTCGAACCTCAGCCGGGGCCGGCGCGTGCGCTGCGGCTGATCCATGGCCGCGACCCGCAGGTCACGCTGGTCGAGGCCGCCTGCGGCGATGCCGAAGGCGTCGTGCGGCTGCGGATCAACAGCGCCAACCCCACCGTTTCGACGGCCTCCGACGCCTTCGTCGGCGCGGCGCGCGGGGCGGAAGGCTGGCAGGAGCAGGTCTGGGACCGCGAGATCGAGGTGCCCTCCACGACGCTCGACGCGCTGATCGCGCGCCATGGGCTGCCGGCGCTGCTGAAGATCGACGTCGAGGGGTTTGAGGCGCATGTGCTCGCGGGTCTCTCCCGGCGCGTGCCGGTGATCTCCTTCGAGTTCACCACCATCCAGCGTGATGTTGCGGAGGCTTGCCTCGCCCGCCTCGAGGCGCTGGGGCCGTATCGCTTCACGGTCTCACTGGGCGAAAGCCAACAGCTTGATCTTTCGGAGCCGGTCACAGGAGAGGCCATGCTCGATTATCTGCGCGCCCTTCCGCATTCCGCCAATTCGGGCGATGTCTACGCCCTCCTGCAGAACTGAGATCCGACCCCGATGCGCGCCAACCGTCTTCGCCTCGCCCTGTTCGCCCTGGCCCTCTCGGCAGCCCCCGCTTTCGCGGCCAGCGACGTGGCGGTGGAGGTCAAGAACGAGTCGGAGCCGGTGCTCTGCGCCGAGAAGGACAACGTCACCATCAAGGCGATCTCGCCCGAAGTGCGGCGCTTCCAGATCGAGGCGGCGCATCCGGCCTATATCGCCGGGCTGATGCGCGACAACTGGGATGCGGACTGGACCGCCTGCGACATGACGGGCGACCCGGTCTTCGCCGCCGTGACCCCGCCGCGGCGCGTCACCTTCTACGAGAGCATCGAGTACTGGCTCGTCGGGTACACCTTCCCGACCTTCTGGAGGCCATCCGAGACAACCTTCAAGGTCGGTGACCGCGTCGAGAAGGGCCTGCATCTCGTCCAGCTCTGGAAGCTCGGCAAGGATCGTTCGCACGAATTGCTCGTGGTCTATCCGCAGGACGGCTACTGGCGCGCCCGGCCGATGCCGCCGGCGCCGCTCGCCGCCACCGCCTATGGCTCCTCCTTCCTGGTCGGGCCGATCGTGCAGGATGGCGCACGCCCGGTCGTCAACATCCGCGAAATCGAGTTCGACCCGAAGACGGTTTCGTTCAAGATGAGCTTCAAGGATGGTTCGAGCGGCACGCTGAAGCTCGACAGCGTCGACGAGAATCGCATGGTGCTCGACGTCGTGCTCGACCGGCCGGTGGGCGGCGGCAACGCCTTCGTCGCGCTGCGCTCGATGTACGTCACGGAGTTCAACAATGACGTCGCCCGCATCGCCATTCGCGAGCCGGGTGCCAAGGGTTGGCGCGAGGAGCCGCTGATGCCCTTCGCCGGCGGCAAGGCGACCGATGTGTGGATGGGCCGGACCACCCATTCGCGCCACAACACCTCCTCGCCCGACATGGTGTTCCGCAATTTCTCGAAAGACCCGAACCCGCGCGTCCGCGCCGAGAAGAAGTAGCCGGGGCGGGGGCGCCGGGCGGAACGCATCGCGACGATGTCGCGTTGCCGCATGACGCGGGCGGCGCGGCACGCTAGCCTTGCTTGAATCCAACAGCCTCCGGGACCGCCATGCCTCGCTTCGCCGCCAATCTCTCGATGATGTTCAACGAGTGGGCCTTCCTCGACCGCTTCAAGGCGGCCGCGGATGCCGGCTTCGCGGCGGTGGAGTTCCTGTTTCCCTACGATCACCCGGCCGAACAGGTCGGGCTGGCGTTAGCGGGAGGGCATCTCCAGCAGGCCCTGTTCAACCTGCCCCCCGGCGATTTTGCCAAGGGCGAGCGCGGCATTGCGTCCCTCGCCGGGCGGGAAGAAGAATTCCGGGCCGGCGTCGAGATCGCGCTCGCCTATGCGCACGAGACGGGAGTGAAGCGCCTGCACATGATGGCCGGCCTCGCCGATCCCGACGATGCCACCGCCCAGGCGACCTATCGCGCCTCGCTCGCCCATGCCGCCGATGCGCTCGCGCCGCACGGCATCGAGCTCCTGCTCGAGCCGATCAACGGCAAGGACATGCCGGGCTATTTCCTGAACGATTTCGACCGGGCTGCAGCCTTTGTGCGCGAGTCGGGGCGGCCGAATGTTCGGCTGCAGTTCGACATGTATCATTGCGAGCTGATCCATGGCGACGTGGCGGGACGACTGAAGGCGCTGTTCCCGCTCGTCGGCCATGTCCAGATCGCCAGCGCGCAAGGCCGCCACGAGCCGGACGACCAGGGGCCAGACTATCCGCGGCTGTTCGCCCTGCTCGACGAGCTCGGCTATGACGGCTTCGTCGGCTGCGAATACCGCCCGCGCGCGGGCACGCTGGAAGGGCTCGGCTGGTTTGCGCCCTATCGCCGGCACGACCCGCGCCCCGACCCGCTGGACATGGCGTGATGCCGCCCTTCGCTTGGCCCCTGCTGGTCGCCGATATCGGGGGCACGAATTGCCGCCTGTCGCTGGTCGAGACCGCGGGCGCCCGGCCGGTGCATCTCGCCCGTATCCCGACCGGCAGCCAGGCGACACCCGAGGCCGCGCTGGAGGCCGTGCTGACGACGCTGGCGCAACGGCCGCGCTCGGCGGTTCTCGCCGTCGCCGGGCCGCTCGAAGGGCGCGCCGCCCGGCTTACAAATGCGAACTGGACCTTCGACGGCCCCGCACTCGGCCGGGCGCTCGGGCTGGAGCAGGGGCTGCTCGTCAATGATTTCGAGGCGCAGGCGGCGTCGCTCGCCGTGATCGGCGAGGGTGACGTGACGACTCTGGTCGCCGGCGAGCCGGAAACCGGAGGCACCCGGCTCGTGCTCGGCCCGGGCACGGGCTTCGGCGCGGCGGCGCTGGTGACGCGGGCGGGGCGCAGCGTGCTGGTTCCGACCGAGGCCGGGCATATCGGCGTCGGCCCGGAAGACCCGACGGAGGAGAAGATCTGGCCGGCGCTGGCCGCCGGGCTGCCGCGCGTCACCGTCGAATCCCTTCTCAGCGGCGACGGGCTGGTGCGCTTCCACCGCGCCGTCGCGGACGGCTCCGGACTGCGCGAGCCCGATGTCAGCGCCGCCGATGTGACGACGCTCGCGCTCGACGGCGACCCGGCCGCGCTGATGGCCGTGATCTGCTTCTGGCGGCTGCTGGCCCGCGTGGCGGGGGACCTCGCGCTCGTCTTCAAGGCGACGGGCGGCGTCTATCTCTCCGGCGGGATCGTGCCGCGCCTTCTGCCGCTGGCGGCGAAGAGCGCGCTCGGGAGCGTTTTCGCCGGCAAGCCGCCGATGGAGGAGCTGGCGGCACGCTTCGCGCTGCATGTGGTGACGGCTCCGGATGCCGCCGAGCGCGGCATGGCCGCCATCGCCGCCGCGCCCCAGCGCTTCGGCCTCGACGATCCGGCGCGCTTGTGGTTTGGCTGAGGACGGCATGCCGCCCGGCGGGCCTTTCCTTCTGTGACCGCGCCCGTCTTGTCCGCCATCCTCCCCATCCAGATGCTCCGCGCGCTCGCCGCCTTCATGGTGGCGGTGCATCATGTCCAGCCGGATGCGTCGGCGCTGGCCCGGCTCGGCGGCCGATCCTTCACGCCGAGCGAAATGCTGCCCTGGATGGCGGGCGTCGACATTTTCTTCGTCGTGTCCGGCTTCATCATGGTCCATGCCTCGGCCTCGCTCTTCGACCAGCCGGGCGCACCGGCCCTGTTCCTGAAGCGGCGGCTGGTGCGGATCGTGCCGCTCTACTGGGCTGCGACGACGCTCTTCCTGCTGGTCGGCCTGGTGATCCCGGCGATCCTCAACTCGGCCGCGCCGACGCCCGGCCAGATCGCGGCCTCCTATCTGTTCTGGCCTGCTGTCTCGTCCAGCGGGTTGGTCCAGCCGGTCTATTCCCTCGGCTGGACGCTGAACTACGAGATGCTGTTCTACGCGCTGTTCGCAGCGGCCCTCGCCCTGCCGCGGGTCCTCGTTGTGCCCGCGGTGACGCTCGCTCTGGCGATCCTCGTGGGTTCAAGCGCCATGGCGGGGCCGGTGCCTCTGCCCTTCGGCTTCTGGGGCCAGCCGATCGTGCTCGAATTCGCCGCCGGCATGGGGATCGCGCTGCTGCATCGGCGTGGCTTGATGCTGGGGGCGGGCCCACGCGTCGCGCTGGTGGCCATGGCCGTCAGTCTTTTGCTTTGGAGCCCGCATGCGCCGCTGCCGGCGGGTCCGTGGCGCGATCTCGCCCTGCATGGCTTGGCAGCCGCGCTGCTGGTGCTGGCGGCGGTGACGGGGTCGCGCGAGCCGGCCGCGCCCTCGGCGCTGGGTTCGGCGCTGGTGCGGGTCGGCGACGCCTCCTATGCGCTCTATCTCGTCCACCCCTTTGCGATCCGCGGGTTGCGCGAGGTCTTCGCGCGGCTCGGGCTGCTGGAGCCCTGGCTCTTCGTCATGGCTGCCCTGGCCGGCGCGGTGATCGCGGCGCTGCTGGTGCATCGCCTGTTCGAGGCTCCGGTGACGCGCGCGTTGCGGCGCTGGACGGGCGCCTGAATCTCGCCATCAATCGAGGCGGCGGCCCTTCAGCGATTGCCCGACGACGCCTCCGCTGCGGCGGCGCTCCGGCCGCTTCGCCTTGATCGCCGCGACATGCTCGGGCTGGGGGTGGTAGCCGCGCTCCATGATCTCGAGCGAGTATTCCTCATAGGTCAGGCCGAGCGCTTCGGCGTTGTCCTCGCGGCGCAGGGCAATGTCGCGCGGCTTCTTCCAGGCCTTGCGATGGGCGAAGCGCCAGTCGAAGAAGCGGCCGATCCGCCCCGTGCCCGTCTCCGACCGGCGCTTGCGCGGCTGCAGGGGCGGCCCGCCATTATGGCCGATTCCGATGGGGCGCTGACGCGGCATGGGCTCTCCTCCGACCCGGCGGTCCCGCAAGGCTACGGTTCCGGTCGGTTTTCGCAAGCGCCGTGCCAGGGTCTGCGGGCGTGACATCGCCGGCCCGCCGGTCTATCCCGCCTTCCATCTCCGACACGGACACGCCATGGCCCCCTTGCTGCATCTGCGCGACGTCGCGCTCACCTTCGGCGGACAGCCGCTGCTGGAGGCGGCCGAGATCGCGGTGTCGGCCGGAGAGCGCGTCTGCCTGGTCGGCCGCAACGGCTCGGGCAAATCCACCCTGTTGAAGATCGCGGCCGGCCTCGTCGAGCCCGATTCGGCGGAGCGTTTCGTGCAGCCGGGCGCGACGGTTCGCTATCTGCCGCAGGAGCCCGATTTCAGCGGCTACCGAACCTCGCTCGCCTATGTCGAGGCGGGGCTGGGACCGGGCGACGACGCCTATCGCGCGCAGTACCTGATCGAGGAACTCGGCCTCACCGGCGAAGAGGATTCCGCCACCATGTCGGGCGGCGAGGCGCGGCGCGCCGCCTTGGCGCGCGTTCTCGCCCCCGAGCCCGACATCCTGCTGCTCGACGAGCCGACCAACCATCTCGACCTGCCCGTGATCGAATGGCTCGAGCAGGAGCTGAAATCGCTGCGCTCGGCGATGGTGCTGATCAGCCATGACCGTCGCTTCCTGACCAATCTGTCGCGCGCGACGATCTGGCTTGATCGTGGCCTGACCCGGCGCATGGACCGTGGCTTCGGCGAGTTCGAGGCCTGGCGCGACGAGGTGCTGGCGCAGGAAGAACTCGAACGCCACAAGCTCGATCGCAAGATCGCCCGCGAGGAGGACTGGCTGCGCTATGGCGTCAGCGCCCGGCGCACCCGCAACCAGCGCCGGCTGGGCGAGCTCCACGGTCTGCGCGAGCAGCGCCGCACGGCACGTTTCGCCGTCGGGAGCGTCAAGCTGGAGGCCAGCGAAGCGCAGACCTCGGGCAAGCTGGTGATCGAGGCGCTCAACGTCTCCAAAGCTTATGGCTCGAATGTGGTGATCAAGGATCTGTCGCTGCGCGTCGCGCGGGGCGACCGGATCGGCATCGTCGGCCCCAACGGCGCCGGCAAGACGACGCTGATCAACCTCCTGACCGGGCAGCTCGAGCCCGATTCCGGCACGGTGAAGCTCGGCGTCTCGCTTGAGATGGTGACGCTCGACCAGCGCCGCGAGAGCCTCGATCCGGCTACGCCTCTGGGCGATGCGTTGACCGGCGGTGGCTCGGACCAGGTCATGGTCGGCGACACGCCGCGCCATGTCATCGCCTATATGAAGGACTTCCTGTTCCAGCCGCTGCAGCGGCGCACGCCGGTCGGCGCGCTGTCGGGCGGCGAGCGCGGCCGGCTGATGCTGGCGCGCGCGCTGGCGAAGCCCTCCAACATGCTGGTGCTGGACGAGCCGACCAACGATCTCGACCTCGAGACGCTCGACCTGCTGCAGGAGCTGCTGGCCGACTACAAGGGCACGGTGCTGCTGGTCAGCCATGACCGCGACTTCATCGACCGCGTCGTCTCCGCGACCCTGATCTCCGACGGCGACGGCGTCTGGACCGAGTTCGCCGGCGGCTACACCGATATGCTGGCACAGCGCGGGCGCGGCGTCGGCGCGAAGGTCAGGGTGGCGTCGAAGGCCGGTGTCGCTGCGGCGGAGCCGGCTGCTGCCCCGTCGAGCGCCCCCGTCGCGCCGACCTCAAAGCGCAAGCTCTCCTTCAATGAGAAGCATGCGCTGGAGACGCTGCCCAAGACGATCGCGGCCTTGCAGGCAGAGGCCGCCAAGCTCAACCAGGCGCTCGCCGGCGATCTCTACACCCGCGATCCCAAGCTCTTCGCCAAGGCTACGACCCGGCTCGACCAGGTGACCCGCGAGATCGCCGGGCTCGAGGAGCGCTGGCTGGAACTGGAGATGCTCCGAGAAGAAATCGGGGCGTAAGGGCCGCTACAGGCGGCCGGCTGACAGGAAAACGACGATGAGACTGAAGGGCAAGACGGCGCTGATCACCGGCGCGGCGCAGGGGTTCGGGTTCGGCATCGCCGAGACCTTCGTGCGCGAGGGCGCGCGGGTTGCGGTGCTCGACCTCAACGGCGACAAGGCGAAGGAGGCCGCCCAGGCGATCGGCCGGCGGGCCTTCGCCGTGACCTGCGACGTCGCCAAGGGCAAGAGCGTCGAGAAGGCGGTCGCGCGCGTCATCGCCAAGGTCGGCCGGCTCGACATCGTCGTCAACAATGCCGGCA